>JBLIIW010000174.1:0-8552 GCA_047635315.1 Halieaceae bacterium
AACAGATCGCCGGAAAAGGGCAATTCGCGTACGCCCAGATCATCGCGACTCGGATGCGCCGACGCATGGATCGGCTCATGCTCGGCTGGCACGTTCCGGAGTTTCAGGGCCAGCGGGCGCAGCACGCACATGGCGCGGGGCGCGTTCTGATTCAGGTCATCGCGGATGGCATGCTCGAGCATGGCAACGTCCACAACCCCGTCCGAACGCGATGTCCCTACCATTTCACAAAAGTGACGAATGGCTGCCGGTGTAAAACCGCGTCGCCGCATACCGGCAATGGTGGGCAGTCGCGGGTCGTCCCAGCCGCTAACAATGCGATCGTCTACCAGCTGCTTCAGCTTGCGCTTGCTGGTTACCGTATAGCTGGTATTCAAGCGGCCAAACTCATGCTGACGCGGGCGACTTTGCACCGGGAGCTTCGCTAAAAACCAGTCGTAGAGCGGACGATGATCCTCGAACTCCAGGGTGCAGACTGAATGCGTGACGCCCTCAATGGCGTCTTCCTGCCCGTGCGCAAAATCGTAGGTCGGGTATATAGGCCAAGCATCGCCGGTCTGGTGGTGACGGGCACGCCGGATGCGGTAGAGAATGGGGTCGCGCATATTGATGTTCGGATGTGCCATATCGATTTTCGCCCGCAGTACACGCTCACCGTCGGCAAACTCTCCCGCGCGCATACGGCGCAACAAGTCGAGGTTCTCTTCAACACTGCGATCCCTGTGCTGGCTGTTGCGACCGGGCTCTGTGAGGGTGCCTCGATACTCGCGCGCTTCGTCCGGCGTAAGATCACAGACGTAGGCATTGCCAGCCTGTACCAGGTGCTCAGCCCAGGCGTAAAGCTGATCGAAGTAACTGGAGGCAAAGCGCACCGGCCCTTCCCAGCTGTAGCCCAGCCAGCGGACGTCGGCCTGAATCGCGTCTATGTACTCCTGGCTCTCTTTCTCCGGGTTGGTGTCGTCAAAGCGCAGGCGGCAGACGCCGCCGAACTCTTCAGCCAGTCCGAAGTTCACACTGATCGATTTCGCATGACCGATGTGCAGATAGCCGTTGGGTTCCGGAGGAAATCGCGTAACCACGCCGGAAACACGCCCTGAGGCCAGATCATCGGCAACGATACTGCGAAGAAAATTGTTTGACTTGCTACTCGAATCCATTGCGCCCCGCGTCTCGTGAACGCCACTGCTAAAAAAGCGCCGTAGTATAGCGCTGCCGGGGAGCCAAGGTCAGCCGCGAAGGCCGTACTTTTTACCCTTCCGTGAGCGCGATGTTGCCGGCACATTTGCTAAAATGCTGTTCTCCTGGGCAAGCAAAACGCGTAAGATCACCGGCCCACGTCGCTCAGCGCAGACAGGTCGGCAAATAGCGGACTTTGCGCGAGATAGGACGTTGGCACACACAGCTGCTACAGCGACTGTGATCACGGCTTCTATTACGGCAACAACCACGACAGAAACCGCACCAGTATTCACCACAGCTTTATTTCGCGATTTATTTGTCTCACAACTGTGATACCACGGCTCTCAATACATAAAGGACACCCTATGGTTACCCTCCACACCACCTACGGCTCTATCAAGGTAGCTCTAGACGCCGAGAAGGCGCCAGCGACGGTGGCCAACTTCCTCATGTACGCGCGCGAAGGCTTTTATGACGGTACGATTTTCCACCGGGTGATCGACAACTTTATGATCCAGGGCGGTGGTTTTGATGCCGATATGGCGCAGAAGCCCGCCGGGGAACCCGTTGAGAATGAGGCGGACAATGGCCTGACGAATGATTTCGGCACCCTCGCCATGGCACGCACCATGGATCCACACTCCGCATCGGCCCAGTTCTTTATTAACGTAAAGGACAATGACTTTCTCAACCACAGCGCCAAGACCATGCAGGGCTGGGGTTACGCCGTGTTTGGCAAGGTGATAGAGGGCGAGGAAGTGCTGGACAAGATTCGCGCCGTGCCAACAACATCCAGAGGCGGTCAACAGGATGTGCCCGTGGAGACGGTTATTATCGAGTCCGTGGTTGTCGATGACGACGAGGCCTGATCGACCAGAGCCATGAGCGCAGCCCGGCTCTTCATTTCCGATCTGCACCTGGACGCGGTGCGCCCCGCCGTCATCAAGGCTTTTGCAGATTTCCTGCACGCCCATCGCGACGTCGCGGCCTTGTACATTCTCGGCGATCTCTTCGAGTCCTGGGTTGGCGATGACGACGATAGCGCCCTGGCGAAGCAGATAGCGCGCATGCTCAGGAGCTACTCCAGCGCCGGGCCGGCCCTCTACCTTATGCAGGGAAATCGTGACTTTATGCTGGGTGAGCGTTTCGCTACCCGGGTAGGTGCACAGCTTCTCCCGGACCCCAGCGTGGTGGAAATCGACGGTGAGCGACTACTGCTCATGCACGGAGACAGCCTGTGCACCCGCGATGAGGACTATCAGGCCTTTCGCAAGTTGGCGCGCTCTCCGCAATGGCAGGCAGAAATGCTCGCCCAGAGCCTTGAAGCGCGGCGCGAACTGGCGGAAAAACTGCGCTCAGTGAGTCGTGATGCGGGCAGCCGCAAGGCCGAAGACATCATGGATGTTAGCGATCGCGCGGTGACAAATGCCATGCATGAAGCGGATTCAGCGACCCTGATCCACGGCCATACGCACCGGCCTGCCCGGCACGAAAACAGTGCTGGTGTGCGCTGGGTGCTGGGCGACTGGGATCAAAACGGCTGGTACATCAAAACGGCTGACGGAAAAATCGAACTCATGGAATTCGCAATACCGCAGTAACACCCACCGAAGCCCCCCCTTAAGCAGAAAATTCTTCGCCGGACAGGCTCCGGGGTAGCGCTCAGTCGCTGTACGGAACGCCCGAATGAAAGCGGAACTGCGTGTCCGGCGTTTCGATCAACTCCCGCTCCCGCTCCATCAACGGCACAAGTCGCGCCTGCAGGTCCACAGTGGGGGCAAGCTGCTGCGCAAGTGTCAGGTAATCGACAAAGTGCCGCGCTTCCGAGCGCAGCAGCCCGCTGTAAAAGCGCGCCAGTTGCGCATCAAGCACCGGTATGACCGCAGCAAAACGCTCGCAGGAGCGGGCCTCGATAATAGCTCCCACCAGCAGCGTGTCCACCAGGCGCAGAGGCTCCTGACGCGCTACGCCCTCGCGCAGGCCGGCTGCATAGCGGGCCGCCGAAAGTTGCGGATAGTCTATAGAGCGCTTTTCGATGATGCCCAGCACCTGCTCAAAGTGGCGCAGCTCCTCCCGCGCCAGGCGGGAGAGCCGGTGCAGCAGCGGCGCATGCTCTACGTAACGGTACATCAGATTGAGAGCCGTGGACGCGGCCTTCTTCTCGCAGTTGGCGTGATCGACCAACAGCGTCGGCAGGTTCTCCGGCCGCGCCGCCTGCTCAATCCAGGCCTGGGGTGTCGCGCAGGGCAGAAAAGAGAGCACCGGCGCGAGATCTATCGCCGGGGATTCCTCACTCGCAGCAGACGCTTCATGGTCGCTGTCGCTATAGCCGACACTCATGTGAAGCACTCACGAGCAAAAAGATCGGGAAGCAGGTGGTAGCGTTCATAGTGAGCGCTGGAAAGCTGGAAATACTCAATATCGATTTGCTCACGCAACTCCAGCAGGGTCAGCTCCCGATAGCGCAAATCCACCTCAAAACCGTAATCGCGCGGCTCGTCGATCTGACCGGCTCCGGCCTTGAGCAGCGCAAAAACCCAGCAGTGTGGATCGTGATCCACATCGTGACGTACTTGCTGGGTCTGCATCTGCCAGGCCAGCAGGGCGCTGTCGATCACACGCAGTTTATTCTGTACACACTGCGTGAGAAACTGGGCCAGTCGGCCATCAACAATACGCTTCTGCTCTTCCGTATAGGCGTTCCAGTGAATCACCTCGTGGGCAAAGCGCTTGCAGCCGCGGCACACGCTGTCGCCAATACCGGTCGAGCAGACGCCAATACAGGGCGTTTTTATGCTGGGCAGGCGCTGCAATTGTAATACTCGCTCGTGAATACTCTAGGGCGACAAGGATAAGGGCTGGGCGGCTAAATTGCACCGTAGAGGATTGCCACCTGTGCGGGCAAGCCAAATACGCCGAGGCGGTTATTCAGCAATGCGCCACAGCATGCGGCCTCCATAACGACGATGAATACCAGACATAAACCGTTGATTTCTGGTGTTATTTAGGCGTCTCGGCTATACTCGCGGTAGACATAAGTCAGCCGTGGAGCCCCCTCACCCGGCCCACAATCGCTTTACACAGCAAGGAGTTAACTGTGCTCGACGCCTACCGTAAACATGAAGCCGAACGTGCTGACCAGGGCATTCCTGCCAAACCACTGAAAGCCGAGCAGGTCGCGGCGCTAATTGAACTCATTAAGGCGCCGCCGGCAGGTGACGAGGCGTTCCTTCTGGAACTGCTCTCCGATCGTGTTCCCCCGGGCGTCGATGAAGCCGCCTATGTAAAAGCGGGATTTCTTTCGGCAATCGCCAGCGGCGAAACAGACTGCGATCTGATCAGTCGCCCGGATGCCATAAAGTTGCTGGGCAATATGCACGGTGGCTACAACATCGAAACGCTGGTGAGCCTGCTGGACGAAGAGCCCCTGGCCGCGCTAGCGGCTGCGGAGCTCAAGCACACGCTACTCGTGTTCGACGCCTTTCACGATGTAGCGGCGGGGGCAAGGGACGGCAATACCCACGCCCAGGGCGTGATGCAGAGCTGGGCGGAGGGCGAATGGTTTACCAGCCGCCAGGCCGTGCCGGAGTCCATCAAGGTCGCCGTCTTCAAAGTTACCGGCGAGACCAACACCGACGACCTGTCGCCAGCACCTGATGCCTGGAGTCGACCGGATATTCCGCTGCACTCGCTCGCCATGTACAAAATGACACGGGACGGTCTCGAGCCCGAAGAGCACGGGGTTAAAGGCCCCATGAAGCAGGTCGAGGCGGTTCAGGCAAGCGGGCTACCGGTCGCGTTCGTGGGCGACGTAGTGGGCACAGGCTCCTCACGAAAGTCCGCAACCAATTCCGTGCTGTGGTTTTTCGGCGAGGACATCCCCGGCGTCCCCAACAAGAGGGGCGGTGGTATCTGCATCGGCGGCAAGGTCGCGCCGATCTTCTATAACACTATGGAAGACGCGGGAGCTCTGGTCTTCGAGGCTCCCGTAGACAATCTCGGGATGGGCGACGTAATCGAAGTCCGTCCTTACGACGGGAAGATTCTCTCCGAGAGCGGCGCTGTGCTCTCTGAATTCGAGCTGAGGTCCGAGGTACTGCTCGACGAAGTACGGGCGGGCGGGCGCATCAACCTGATCATTGGCCGCGGTCTTACAACCCGGGCGCGAGACGCCCTGGGTCTACCCGTATCCGAACTGTTCCGTACACCCGCGCAACCGGTTGACACCGGCAAGGGCTTTAGCCTCGCGCAAAAGATGGTCGGCAAGGCCTGCGGTATGGACGGTGTGCGCCCGGGTACCTACTGTGAGCCCTTAATGACCACTGTAGGATCCCAGGATACTACCGGCCCGATGACCCGGGATGAGCTCAAGGACCTCGCTTGCCTGGGTTTCTCTGCGGACCTGACCATGCAGAGTTTCTGCCACACGGCGGCCTACCCCAAGCCCGTAGATATCGAAACGCAGCACAGTCTCCCGGACTTCATCATGACCCGCGGCGGCGTGTCGCTGCGGCCTGGGGACGGCATCATCCACAGCTGGCTCAACCGCATGCTGCTGCCTGACACCGTTGGCACCGGCGGCGATTCACATACGCGCTTCCCCATGGGGATCTCCTTCCCGGCGGGCTCGGGGCTGGTGGCGTTTGCGGCCGCAACGGGTGTAATGCCGCTCGATATGCCGGAATCCGTGCTGGTCCGCTTCAGCGGGGAAATGCAGCCCGGTATCACACTGCGCGATCTGGTGCATGCCATTCCCTACTACGCGATTCAGCAGGGCTTGCTCACGGTCGAGAAAAAGGGCAAGAAGAACATCTTCTCCGGCCGTATTCTGGAGATCGAGGGTCTGTCGGACCTCACGGTCGAGCAGGCCTTTGAACTGTCCGACGCCTCCGCTGAACGCTCCTGTGCCGGCTGTACGATCGACCTCACAGAAGATACAGTCAGCGAGTATCTGCGCTCGAACATCGTGCTTCTGCGCTCCATGGTCGCCGAAGGCTATGGCGACGCACGCACGCTCGAACGACGCGCCTGCAAAATGGAAGAATGGCTGGAAAACCCGTCTCTTATGCGCGCCGATGCCGACGCGGAATATACCGCGGTGATAGAGATCGATCTGGCAGACGTAAAGGAACCCATTGTTTGCGCGCCCAACGACCCGGACGACGCACGACTGCTCTCTGCTGTGGCAGGCGACTTGGTCGATGAGGTGTTCATTGGTTCCTGCATGACCAACATCGGCCACTTCCGCGCGGCGGCCAAGCTTCTGGAACAGCACAAGGGCACCATCAACACGCGTATGTGGGTGGTACCGCCCACTCGCATGGATGAGCATATGCTCATGGAAGAGGGCTACTACAACATTTTCGGGGCAGCGGGCGCGCGCACGGAAATGCCCGGGTGCTCCCTGTGTATGGGCAATCAGGCGCGGGTCGCCGCTAACTCGACGGTTCTTTCCACCAGCACCCGAAACTTCCCGAACCGCCTCGGCGACGGCGCCAACGTCTACCTCACATCCGCAGAACTTGCTGCGGTGGGTGCCATTCTCGGCAAGCTGCCAACACCGGCTGAATACATGGAATACGCGAAGAATCTCGATGCCATGTCCGAGGAGATCTACCGCTATATGAACTTCGACCAGATCATCGAGTTCCAGAAAAAAGCCGACGAGGGCAAGCGTATCGCCGCCGTAGAAGTCAGCGAGGTAGTGGTCTCCTAGGCGCCGTTGGCGCTGCTGGAAAATCGCGAAAAGCGGATGCGGCGCAACTGTTTGCGCAACATCCGCCGATAGCGGGCCCGATCTTCAGGAGCCATCTCGGGGCCGTAGACAAGACGAGACAGGGCAGCGTAAAGCCCGAGAATCTGTTCCGACTGTGTCGGCCAGCGCAGTGCCGCGCGGCGCGCAAGCTGGCCCGGCGTTTCGCCGGGACTCCGGTCGATCCCGCGCCGCCACAACAGTTCCTGAAAGCGCGCCAGCTCTGCTTCGTAGAGCGGGCGTTTTTGGTTCGGATTGCGGCGGAACAGCAGCAGCGACACCAGCGACATCACCAATACACCGCTCCCCAACAGCACGGCCAGAGAGCGGCTCACAGAAATCTCCCCCAACACACCGCGTAGCAGGTCAAACTGGGCAGCACCGTCAAAACCCGTCACCCAACTCTGCCAACCCCAGGTGAGAGCGTCGTAGCGAAGACGCAGGGAGTTTATCCAACCCACACCCCGAAAGCGCATAGGCGAAAGCGGCGAGTCAGACAGAAAGCTGCCCTCCCCGGCCACTGCACGCTCAAGACCGTAGAGAATCCTGTCCGGCGCCACCGCCGATGTGGGATCAATCCGCACCCAACCCTGCCCCTCCAGCCACACCTCGTTCCAAGCGTGCGCATCGAACTGATGCACAATCACCGTCCGATTCACGGGGTTGATTTCGCCGCCCAGATAACCGGCCACAATACGCGTAGGTATACCCACCGAGCGCGCCATCACGGCAAAGGCATAGGCGTAGTGCTCACAAAACCCCCGCCTCGATTCAAATAGAAACCGGTCCATGGTGTCCGAGTTGCCGAGCAGCGGAGGTTGCAGCGTGTAGAAAAAACTTTCGCTGCGAAAGTGGTTCATCAGCGCATCCAGAAAGTCCTGATCCGATGAGGCATTCCTGTACATTTCCTGGGCCAGAGCCCGCGTACGTGGGTTATCGTCAGCTGGCAGGCCGGTCTCCACAAAACGGCGCCAATCACTGATTGTCAGATCAAGCGTTGTAGCGGGCCAGCTGCGAACCGGATACAGATACTCGCTCTCAATCAGTACCGGTGTGTAAAGCCGGAAGTCGCTCAGAGACATCACGCCGGCCCTTGCGGAGCGCGCATAGCGCAGTGAATAGAGCCAGTTCTGCTGCGTCGGTGACATGATGATGCTGTAGTCGAGCGGTTCTCCGCGCAACTCCATGGGCGGCTCCCGGCGTTCGCTCGCCGGGACCTCAAAATAACGAAGACTGCGCCAGGTATCACCATCCAGCGCACTCAACACCAGCCCGCGCCAGTAGAGACTCGATGGCGGGGGGATATCTCCCTTGAACTGTGCGCGAAAAGCGACTTCATCTGACTGACTGAGACTCGACACATCTCCCGGGCGCAGCCGATCGCTCATGCCCGTCTTCGCCGTGTGGCTTTTAAGAGGCACGGACCAGAGAGGACCGATGCGCGGGAACAGGAAAAATAACACCAGCATCAAAGGAAAGGCCTGCAGCAGCATCGTCCCGGACAGGCGCAGAGGCTGCATATCGCGCAATCGACCCGTTGCGCGATGCACGCTGACCAACGCTGTAGTCAGCACCCAGACCAGTACCAGCCCATAGACCACCAGCAGAATATCCTGGGAAA
>JBLIIW010000175.1:0-8511 GCA_047635315.1 Halieaceae bacterium
TCCGTACAGCGCGGCAATTTCCACGAGGCGTGCCCAACTGCGTGTCTGGTAGATGAGTTCATTGTCCCATTCGCTATAGCTCAGCCGTTTCCCGTCCTGCCAATTGAGAGACAACATGGTATGAATGGCCGCATCATGGCGATCAAAGCGCTGGAATCCGGAGAATCGCAGGGCCGTGTCAATATCCGCGCCGAGCACCGTGTTATAGAAAACCGAGGCCAGCAGGTGAACATTCGACTCCTGCTCTTCGTAACCCAGCGTGGGTAGATTGTACACGTGGCCCCACTCATGCCAGAGCACGTAATTGAAATCACGTTCGTCTTTGAGTGCAACTTCATCGGTGAAAAAATTCGCATCTAAGTAGAGCAGAGGCGAGGTGTAGCTTCTGTCCGCATCGAAATCCTCCATGGGCCTGCCAAGTTCGCGATCCGGAAAAATCGGATAGCTTCCGGTCAGCGCGGTACCCCGTACCGTGACCCAACTGTCAGGGGCGAGCCATTCCGCGCGAACGGGGTCCGGTCGTCCTGCCATCCGATCAATCTCGGTAAAAGCCGTGTTCATGATCCGCAGCACCTCAGCGGGATCCTCGTAGAGCTTTGCCACGTTCATGGGCTGTGAAGTCGAGAAGTTAGGGCTGTGCAGTTCAAACCACGGCACCTCCCACTGCTCGACCTCGCTGAGAAAGACGCCGGCATCCTGGCTGTGCCCCAGCAAATCCAGGGTTGAAAACATCGGCATCCTGACGGCCCCATCAACGACCGTGTCGAGCAGCCCAAGATCACTGCCATCGGGCACTTCGAAATAGATCCCTCCGCCGAAAGGGTTGGCGATAAGCGTTGTCGTATCTTCCACTGCGAAAATATTCGAGATTCTCGGAAAGCATCGACGATACTGGCTGTCCCCGCACCGCTGTCCTGCAGGATGCCCGCCCAGTAGGCGACGCCACCCGGGTCACCGGGACGACCCTAGTACCCGACATACAATGACTGTACATCGCGGACGTAGCCTTCCTGCGCCTGATCCTGGGATGAGACGGTGGTGGATATCGCCAGCAGGCCAATAAAAAGTATTTTCAGGGCACAGCGCAATTGTGCGGTCACACGCAAGATTCTCGTTATCTCTGTTTAGAGATGCTCGGTCCGCGATGTAGCCACCGATGGTGGCTACCGGTCCGTGGAGCGGCGCGTTACAGGACTGACCCGCGATGTGCGACACGCTTGCGCGGAACAATTCCGCCAGCCGCCCGCAGAGCCCCAGGCCGCGCTGATCAGCAGTTAATCAGAGTTGCTTCTCCGGAACTATTTTTTGAAACCAGGCACTCAAACGCCGCCAGGCCGTGGTTTGCGGTTCCGTCATCTCTACGACTTCCTCGCCGTCAATCGTCGCGTGCCAGCTGATTTTGTCGTCGTGATCCAGCTGTAGCCGATAGGCGATCCTGGGCAGATTCGCCAGAGATGATTCGCTCAGAGTCTTAGCCAGTGCCGGCGAATCGATCAGCAGGCCCATCTCCGTATTGATATCGATGGAGCGGGGGTCCAGATTCAGTGAGCCTACGAATACGCGTTTTCTATCGATCAGAATACCCTTGGTATGCAGCGTCAGCTTTTCCAACTGAGGCTCACCCTCATCGCTGGTAATCGTTGCGGCGTCCACGCGCGCCTCCCAAAGCTCGACGCCCACCTTTAGTAAGTCCTTCCGATAGGAACTGTAGGAAGAATGAACAGAGGTGTGGTTATTGGTCGCAAGGGAGTTGGTCAGTAAGACGACCCTGACCCCCCGGGCGCGCACCGACCGAATGAGCTCGACACCGCTCTTACCGGGGATAAAATACGGGGTGAATATAATGATTTCGCTCTCTGCCGCTGAGAAGGCATCGCGCAGATCGTTCACTACCTGCTGGTGCTGGGGCGAGACTTTCTCCAGCAACTTCTGTGGACTGTCCACGAGCAAACGTGCGTCAGCGACATAGGGTGGCAACTCATCTGCGTAGAACTGTTGCAGTAGCGGTGTATTGACCGCATCCCCGTAAATAGACCTCCCCGCCACCTCGATATGCTCGAGCATCGAAGCTCGGGACGCTGCAATTCTTGCTGTGTCCTTATCCGTGTAAAAAGCCGCCATGGGTAGCGCGAGTTCATGGTTCCAGTAGGTATCGAATTGATCCGATACATCCCGTACCACAGGACCGGCCGTAAGCATATCGAAGTCCAGAAACTCGCCTGTGCTTTGCAACTGGAAATACTCCGCCGCAATGTTGCGGCCGCCAACCACGGCGACCTCGTTATCTGCGATGAATGCTTTGTTGTGCATACGTCGATTGGCGAGGCTGAAGTTGCCCAGATAATTCAAAGCAAAGAGCCCCTTGCGGGCGATTGGATTGAACAGTCGCAACTCAATATTGGGATGCGCATCCAGCATCGCGAGGTCGATGTCAGCAACAGTGGTGAATATATCGTCCAACAACAAGCGGACTTTTACGCCCCGGTCCGCAGCCTGCAGCAAGCTACCCGCAAAAACCAGCCCCGCATAGTCCGGCTTCATCAGGAAATACTGCGCGTCTATGGTCGTTTCCGCGCGCTCCATCAGCGCCAGCCGCGCACCGAAAGCGTCGAATCCCCGGCTAAGCGGATAGAAGCCATTGACGTCTTTGCGCCCGTCCAACCAGTGCTCAACATTGGCTGCATGCCAGGTATTGCCGGTGTCAGTGGGGGCGAAAGAGGCAACCTTGGGATAGTCAAAGGGCGCACTCGCGCACCCGCCAAGTAACAGCAGCCCCGCGACAATCCCGACAAGTTGTTGCTTCATGGTTTGCAGTTTTCCTGAGCCGCCAGCTCGCACAGCCCGCAACCCGAACTGACTTTGGTCCTGGAGAGCTTCCTCACGGTGGAATTCATAATGGCAGCGCCGGGCAGGCAGTAAATCAAGATTCTTTGTTCAGCAAATACTCCGCAACTGCCTGATAGGCAGGTAGGGAGGTAGGGTCTATTGCCGCATTGAAAGACACCGGATAGGAAGCAAAGCGCGCAATCACCATCTCAGCTGTCGGGTCCACATAAATAGCCTGGCCATGAATGCCTCGGGCGCTATAGGCGCGATGCTCGTTGTGGAGTATCCACCACATACTGCGATAGCTACCACCCGGCAGCGTCCGATAACCGGCGGCAGCGAATTTTTCCGGGTCACCGCCTTCGCTGATGGAGTCGACCACGGATTCCGCAAAGATACGTTCACCCGCAAACATCCCGCGCTGTAGCAGCGCCTGACCCAGGCGCGCCGCATCACGTAAACCCATACTCAGACCGCCGGCAGAAAACGGTGAGCCAATACTGTCAATCAGTATATCGGCCTCCTGCTCGGTTCCCAGGGGTTTCCAGATTCGCTCGGAAATCAGCTCCACGGCGCTGCGGCCACTGGCTCTGGCGATAACCCAGGCGAGCGCGTCTGTATTCACCGACTTGTAGGCGAAAGCCACTCCATGCTCCCCCGCCGGCTGCACGGTTTGCAGGTATTCGTAGTAGCTGCGAGGACCAGGGTAGTCCGCGGGCTTGGGTAGCGGGCTTCCGGCTATCGCATAAGCCCAAATATCGGATTCCGGATCGGCGTAGTCCTCATTGAATTTGAGTGCCGTGGTCATATCCATGACCTGACGCACAGTGGCGGTGCCAAAGGCGCTCTTGGCGAGTTCGGGCACGTAATCGCTTACCACGCGCTGGGCATCCAGAACACCGTCTGCAATCAGCAACTCTGCTACCAGCCCGATATAGGACTTGGTAACAGACATCGCGCCATGACGACCCTCGCGATCCAGACAGCCGGAGTAGTACTCGTAGACAACTTCACCCTTATGCAGAATCACCAGGCCGTCCGTGTAGTTGGCTGCCAGGGATTCTTGCCAACTCATACTCTGGTCTTTGCCAATAGGCCTGAATTCCACAGCATCGATCGCGGTGTCGAATGCTTCCGAGAGTTCGGAGCGCGAACCCAAGCCCGGGGAGATGGTCTGCGACGCCTGCATATCCCGCAGATGGCAGAATGTCCAGCGCATGCGCGGCCAGCTGAAATAGTTGCTCATGGGTTGCCCTACAACCTTCTCTGGCGCGGGCGGGAAGCCCTGCATCCAGCCCATCTCCCGGGGATCTGACTCAGCGTCAGACAGCGGCTGTGCAGCATTAGTCGCTTGAGAGACCAGAACAAAGAAAGCGGAAAAACTCACGGCCCTTACTATTCTTATCATTATTTTTTCGCCCTCTCCACGAAGTATAGAAGCCTACACGTTCATTCCCCACATCCGGCGATGTGCCAGAATAGAGATTCAGCGCTGTCGTTCCTCGCTGATACCGGGGCCTTTAATATATACGAATGCCTGGGATTGCGGCTCCACATCGAGCAGAACGCGGTTGTCGACCTGCGGAAATGCGGCGGGCAGTGCGGTCTTCCACTCCTGGTACACCAACAGAAAGTCGTCTTCTATCTCAGCTCCGATAGTCTGCAGCACAATCGAACCGCTTTCGCCGGCCACTGTGAAGCGCTCTTCTATATAGAGCGCTACCAAAGCGAGACTGCGCATCTCCTCAATCGCCAGGGAACCACCGGCGAAGCGATTAATACTAATCGCATCGACCAAATGCATACGGTGGACAATTTCAAAGCCATCACCTGACCAGCTGATGTCCGTCCACACGGCGTGGCCCCGATGCGCGACAACACTGGTGCTCAGCCCCAGCAACAGCGCGGCGATTACCACACAGAATTTCCACGGGCTGCCGTCGGCCCCACGCGGGGCCAAGACCGGAGGCCTAGCGGTCATTCACTGCCTCAAGCGGCGCGCTTTTGGCGTCCGGCTCATCGGTTTTGCCACTTTCTTTCAGTTCGTGCAGGAGGTCCGCCATCAGGTTGCGCGTCTCCACGTCCGCTTTATAAACAGATAGCCGTGACTGATGAATCGCCGGCGGGAAGCGATTGTTCTGGTAGTTCGCATCCGCCGTCTGGTGCCGTTGATCGACACTGATGTACGCGAGCGGCTTCTCTTCAATCAGGCGGTGCGTCACCTGGCGGCTATTGCGGCGCCAGATCTCCGCCGGAAGCTCCAGCGCACGCTGGCTGCCATCCTCGTAATAAAGGTCCAGCAGCAGTGGCGTGGGTACGCCGCCCAGGTTCTCGAAGTCGATGAAGTAGAACAGTGAGTCCTCTGCAACAGCGCGTTCAAAAACCTGCTGCTCCCAGGGTTCCAGCTTGTCGTATTCCTTGCTCGCGTCGTTGCGGTCTTTGTTGCTTACTGTGAAGCGATCACTTTCGCTATAAAGATTCTGTAGTTCTTCGTAGCGTGATTCCCGCGGCACGATTCCGGCTGCGCGGTTGCGCTCCAGACTGATCGGCTCCGGGTGATCGCGGGCGTCTTCCTCACGATCCAGAGGATAATCAACGTCCGGATCATCATGCTTGAGACGATAGGCGCGTATATCGTGGATGGCGACGTCCACGTAGTCAGTCGTGTAAAACCAGGCCCGCCAGAACCAGTCCAGATCTACGCCTGAGGCGTCTTCCATGGTGCGGAAAAAGTCCGCCGGCGTGGGTCGCTTGAACTTCCAGCGACGCGCGTATTCCCGGAACGCGAAGTCAAACAACTCCCGGCCCATCACCGTTTCCCGCAGCACCGTCAGTGCCGCCGCGGGCTTGGTATAGGCATTGGGGCCAAGGCGCAGCACGGAGTCTGACTGTGTCATCACCGGCACCTGATTGGTGGACTGCATGTAGGCGGGAATAACATCCATCACGTTGGTCTGCGTGTGCAATGGATTGTCGCTGCCGCGAAAAGCCGGGAAGTCTTCCTCCCACTCCAGTTCCGCAACATATTCAAGGAAGGTATTGAGGCCCTCATCCATCCAGGTCCACTGCCGCTCGTCAGAGTTAACGACCATGGGGAAGTAGATGTGCCCTACCTCGTGGATAACAACACCGATAAGGCCGTACTTGATACGCCTGGAGTAGGCGCGCTGTTCGTCAGCCTTTGACTCAGCGGCTTGTGGATCATCCGTGGGCCGCGGCGGGTCCGGGCGGTAGCCGTTGAAGGTGATCATCGGGTATTCCATACCCCCGCCCTTCCAGGTGTTGACCGACTGAGCCGTCGGGTAGGGGTAGTCAAAGGAGAAACGGCTGTAGACCTCCATGGTATGGGCGACAGCCTGAGTGGAATAGCGTGACCAGACCGGCTCGGCTTCGTTGGGGTAAAAAGACATGGCCAACACGCGGTCGTGACGGGCCCCGGGCTGCTCGTGCACCATGGCGTCCCAGATAAACTTGCTGGAGCTGGCCCAGGCGAAGTCGCGCACGTTCTCTGCCTGGAAACGCCAGGTTCGCATGCCACTGGCAGTGGTCGCCTCATTGGCAAACGCCTCTTCGGGAGTCACGATAAAGCTCGGGCGATCGGTGCCGGCGGCAGCAAGACGCTGGCGCTGCTTGGGGGTGAGCACGTTGGCAGCGTTGCTCAGCTCTCCGGTAGCCGACACGATATGGTTGTCCGGCACGGTGAGTGAAACATCGTAATCGCCAAACTCGAGGGTAAATTCGCCGCGGCCCAGGAAGGCCTTGTTATGCCATCCGTCGTAGTCGCTGTACACCGCCAGACGCGGAAACCATTGTGAGAGGAAGAACAGCTGCGTGTTGGATTCCGGGAAGCGTTCGTAACCACCCCTGGAGCGGAATGCATCGCGTTCCAGAATATTGAATTCCCACTGCACGTCCAGATCGATGTTGGTGCCCGAAGCAAGGGGAGTAGGCAGGTCAACACGGACGACGGTATCAACCACCGTGAAGGGCAGATCCTTGCCACTGCTGTCGCGAAATCTCAAGCCCGTATATCCATGGTCCGTATCACTAAGTGCCTGATGCTGGCGCAAATTGCTATAGGACACGCGATCGGCACTAACGCTGCGGGAACGCTGGTCCAAGGAGTCTTTCATGAAGCGGTTCTGGTCCAGTTGCAGCCACAGATAGCGCAGCGTATCCGGCGAATTATTGCGGTAGGAGATCGTTGCTCGGGCGTCAATACGATGCGCCTCTTCGTCCAGGCGGGCATCGATTTTGTAGCTGGCCTCCTGTTGCCAGTAGGCATGCCCCGGCGAACCGGAGGCGGTGCGATAAATGTTGGGCGTCGGCAGCTCCTGGCCGAGCTGTGCAAAGGCATCGGCACCGGAGCCGGTACCGTTATCTGTGGCGGGCAAAGCCTCAGCAGCCTGCACCGGCGCAAATGCCAAGGATGCGCAGAGCAATACAGCGGCGAGAATCGCCGAAAAAGTCGTAATGTACATGACAGAGAACGCAGGTAGCTTAAAGAACCCGCAAGACTACCAGAAGCGGGCCATGCCGATGTTGTTCCGCTATACGCAAAACTAAGCTCACGAAACGACAACTGCTGGAAATCTACGCTCTGGCTGTGTGTTTTTTACCATTGCCTGCTTTGTCATAGCGGCTTAGCTGCGCATGAGCCCCCGCTACCCGCCACCCCGTGCCATGTTGAGTGAGCCAACTGAAGCTCAAACGAGAGGCTGTGACTGTGGAGACATGCGCCCTGACAGCTCAAGGCGTTCGCTCACCCCGGATACGCATCAAACTGTGGCAGCTCGCTCGAATCGCAGGACCAGCTAGCCCGAGAACCCTGAAAAATTCTGGCCTGCGGTTGGTATTGCGGCTCCTCATCCAGAGACCCGGCCGGGATATACACCAGCTCCCGACTCTCTAGGAAAATCGGTAACCTCGAACCGCAGACAGTGCAGAAGTTGTTCCCGAAGCGCTCCGCGTTGGGCAGCTGGTAACGGCGTAGCAGTTCCTCCCCACTGACCCAATGCAGCGCACCGGCCACGAACAAATTGGAGGCATGTCCAGTTCCCGACACCTTGCGGCAGCGTGAACAATGGCAGTGGTAAAAAGCCCTGGGCGTTCCGCTAACGGTATAGCGGACATCGCCGCAGAGGCAGCTTCCGCAGAGCAGGTTCTCTTCAGCACTCATTGCCAGGCTCCCTTTTGCCAGGACTGGAATCGAATTTACATTGGCCTAGTTGGGCGCGCTCTCGATGTCCTCGCGAATGGTTTTTCCAGCGAGCCAATAGTGTATCGCCGACCATGTCATGACCGGAGGAAGCGCATATAGCATGGCGTAGCGCAGGGACTCGGTCCCCAGACTCGGGGCGAGCAGGTCACTGAGTACTCCGACAACCCAGGGCCCCGCGCCCAGGCCAATCACGTTCAGGATCAGGAAAAGCACCGCGGATGCTGTGGCCCGCATCCGTGGGCCGACCATGGCGTGGGTCGTGGCAATGGTGTTGCCGAGATATACCTGAAACAGCAGGCCGGGAATAATCGATAGCAGGAGCGCAGCATAGGGACCATCAACCAGATAGACGCTCGCCATAAAGGGTACGATCAGGAAGCCGCAGACGCTTGGCAAACGCACGTACCAGCGCACGTCCGATGGGGCCATTCTGTCGGCCAGGTAGCCGCCGAAAAACACCCCAA
>JBLIIW010000176.1:0-8509 GCA_047635315.1 Halieaceae bacterium
ACGCACGGGTGCTACAGATACCAACAGTAAGGCATTCCCAGTTAGACGCTATAGCGCTCGGAGTTGAAACGCCTTATGAAGGGCCAGCCACAATACAGGAGCGCGCCTACACCTCACCGCTCTGGTATAGCCCCACTGCCGTGCGCGACTAAAGGTGATATGCCATCCGACTGCCACTAGCGCGACCCTGTCCCTAAAGTGGGGCAGGCACACCTCGCCGACAATTAATCAGACCCGCAGCCAAGCGTAGTCTGGGTCATACTTGCCGCCATGCTAAAACTACAAGATGTCCGAAAGTCATTTCACGATGGTGAAGACGAGCTGATCGTCATTGCTGGCGCAGATATGCACCTGCGGGCCGGGGAAACCGTGGCCTTGCTCGGTGACAGTGGCAGCGGCAAGAGCACGTTTTTGCAGATCGCCGCGGGTCTGGAAGCGCCTGATTCCGGGCAGGTGTTGATCGACGGGCGAGATCTGAGCCAACTGTCGGAGCGCGAACTGGCACATGTTCGGCGTCGCGATGTGGGTTTTGTCTTCCAGCAGTTCAACCTGATTCCCGGTCTTGATGTGCGCAGTAACCTGCTGTTTCAGCGCCGTCTGAACGGCCTGCCAGACCAGGACCCCTGGGTAGATGAATTGGTTAGGGGCCTGGAACTGGCGCCAATACTCGGGCGGGCCGTCGAAGTGCTCTCCGGCGGGCAACAGCAGCGGGTGGCCATCGCGCGCGCTCTCGCCCACCGGCCTCGCTTGCTGTTCGCGGACGAACCTACAGGAAACCTGCACGACGCCCTCAGCCGCCAGGTAATCGAGCTCCTGTGTCGTTTCGCCAGGGAGTCGGGCGCAGCGCTTTTGCTGGTCACGCATAATCGGGAAATTGCCGCCGTCACACAACAGCAGGTGCGCTTGAGCAACGGCCTTCTGGTTCCCGCGCACCTCGCCCCCGACGTCGCCAGCCAATGATTCTGCGCACGCTGCTCAGTCACTATCGTCGTCATCCCATGCAGGCCCTGTTCCTGCTGAGCGGTATCGTCATAGCCAACGTGTTACTGGTGGGCACGCAGTTGATCAATGCGCAAGCACGCGCCAGCTACGAGCGCGGCGAGCAGATTCTGGGCTCCGGACCCGTGGGACGAGTAATCGCCAGAGATAACGGTGCACCCATCGATGAGCGGCTATTCGTAGCGCTGCGACGTCAGGGCTTTGATCAGGTGGCCCCGATGCTGAACACCTTCCTTCGCACCAGCGAGGGAAAAACCCTGGAACTCCTCGGGGTGGATGCGCTGTCGATGCCGCCGGCAAGCCCGGCAAACACATCCCGGGCGAGCGAGGAGTCATCATCTGGATTCGGAGCGACCGGCTTCGGTGATTTTGCCTTCCCGCCCTTCGCCGTGCTCGCCGCGCCCGCGCGCCTGAAGCAACTGGACCTTGTGGAGGGGGCGCAACTGACCCTCGCAAACGGCGCAACCCTCCCCCCTCTTCGCGCGATCGCCAGTGAAGAGCTGGGCCACCGCATGCTCATCGATCTGGGCGCGCTACAGGAGCTCACGCAAATGCGGGGGCAGCTCTCCTCCCTGCTCGTTTTCGAGCAACACAGCGAGCGTTTGGCCGCATTGCTCAGGGCACTACCCGATCAGCTGCAGTACGTTGCTCAGGACAATGGCCCGGATCCGGCGCAGCTGACGCGCAGCCTGCATCTCAACCTCGCGGCGATGGGTTTGCTCGCCTGTGTCGTCGGTTTGTTTCTGACCTATAACGCCATTGCCTTTAGCTACACGGATCGACGTGAGTTGCTTCGCAAGCTGCGTCTGGCCGGGGTTGCCCGCGCCGAGCTCGCAAGCGCGCTGCTCCTCGAACTCGCCGTGTTTCTGCTTGCGGGCTGCGCCTTGGGTCTGTGGCTTGGGGGCGTTCTCGCTGCTCGCCTGCTGCCGGGATTGGGGCTGACATTGGCGCAGCTCTACGATGTCTATATTGCGTACCCGGACACGCTATTGCCATCGGGCTACTGGCTGCCGCTGCTCGTAACGGCCATCGCTGCACTGGCCTGCGCGTGGTTCCCTCTGCGCCAGGCGCTGTACGCCCCGATACTCGAACGCTGGTCCGAGGGCTGGCGTATGCAGTCCGCTTTAACCCGCGACCGCCGGCTGCTCATGGTTGGGGTCGCGCTGCTGGTAGCCGCAGTAGTCGTTGCCCAATTCGCCAGCTCTATATGGGTGGCGCTTGGCGGCATGGCCTGTTTGCTGTTGGGGGCAGCACTGTGCCTACCGGCGCTGCTGCGATGGGTATTGCAGCGGCTATCGAACAGTATCCCGGCACAGGCGGTTCGCTGGAGCTGGCTCTCCGCAGACAGTCGCTGGCTTTTAGGCCCCGCGGCACTGGCCCTGATGGCGATGACCCTGGCCCTGGTCGCCAACAGTGGCTTGAACACCATGATTGGCAGCTTTCGCGCAGCCACTGACAGCTGGCTGGAGCAACGCCTGGCGGCACAACTCTTCGTGCGAGACGAGAGTCTCGCCGATCCGCAGCGACTTGCGGAACTGGACACCTGGCTGGCTGCCTGGGCGGGTGACAAAAATGCGCGTGTTGCCTTCACCCCGCGCTATCGCGTTAACATCGATATTGAGCGACCCGCCAGCGGTGTTGTGAGTGCGGCGAGTGTTGCACGCGTGGAGATAGCGGATCTCTCAGAGCAAGAACCCTTTCGTTCGAGTGTGGCCTTGCTAAAGGCCGCACCGGCTGCAGAGGAGCTCTTTTTTGCCGGCGACGGTGTTTACATCAGTGAACGCGCCTGGCGTTTGGACGGCTGGCATTTGGGAGACCGCGTCAGCCTGTGCAAGGAGCAGCCGGAACTCACCGTGGTCGGCGTGTATCATGATTACGGCAACCCCCGGTCTCAGTGGATGGTGAGTCCTGCACGTTTTCGCCGTTGCTGGCCGGAACTGGCACCCGTGGGGATTGGCATTCACGGGCCCGCCGCCGTTGACTGGCAAAGCCTGCGCGCCCAACTCCTGCTGCATTTCGAATGGCCCGATAGCGCGATCATTGACCAGCGTGAGCTGCGTGAGGTGGGGCTGCGAGTATTTGATCGCACCTTCGCGGTTACCCGCGCACTAAACCTGCTGACGCTGGTGGTCGCGGGCATCGGTATTTTTTGCTCGGTGAGCGCGATCCACCATCACCGGGTCGGCCAACAGGCCTTGCTGGCTAGCCTGGGGTTGTCACGCCGCGAACGCGGCTGGATGCTGCTGTGTCAGTGGGGCGTGTTAGGCGCGATCTGTACTCTACTGGTTTGGCCCTTTGGCGCCGCACTGGCCTGGTACCTCGCGGCCGTGGTAACCCCGGTCGCCTTTGGCTGGAGTTTCCCTCTGCAACTGGAATTGGCTCCTTACGCAAGGCTGGCTGCGCTGGCTACCGCGGCTCTGTTACTCGCCGTCGTTTTTCCGTCACTGCGATTACTGCGCGTCTCCCCCGCCGCCATGCTGCGCGAGCAGAACACATGATTAAAGAAATCACAGCGATCGCCTACGGCTTCCTGCGCCGCGCCCTACGCAGTTTGGTCAGGGGACTGTCCCTCTTTTTGGTCTGCCTCGGCATCGCTGGCACCATGGCCCTGATCAGCGGCTGCAGCGATCCGCAACGCCCGCAAAGCACCGGCGACCTCGCGACTCTCGCCGCGAGCGCTAAAGGATTCAGGCAGGCATCCGCGGCTACCGGCCTCGAGTTCCCGCGCGACCACCAGGCCCACAACGATTACCGAATCGAATGGTGGTACCTGACCGCCAACCTGGACGATGAATCCGGACAGCCCTACGGCGCCCAATGGACGCTGTTTCGAATCGCCCAGCGCCCGGAGGGCGAAGACAGCAACGACACGAATCCCTGGCAGAGCCCGCAGGTTTATATGGCGCACTTCGCCATCAGCACTGTCACCGAGCATCACGCGTTTCAGCGCTATGCCCGCGGTGGGAGTCACGGCGGACAAGCTCGCGCCGGGGTGGCGCTGGAGCCCTTCCGTGCCTGGATCGATGACTGGTTTCTGAGGAGTGCGACGCTGCAGGAGATCGACGCGACAGTAGAGGAAAGCCAGACACCTGTGCCTCGGGCCGACACGAACACCAAGCGCGTCGCCAGCAAATCCACGCCCCCCACGCAAGCATGGCTACCGCTCGAGGTCTACGCGCGCCAGGACAATTACTCCCTGAGCCTTGCCCTTTCCAGCGATCAACCGATGGTATTGCAGGGTGATGCGGGTTTCTCGCGCAAGCATCCCAACGGCGGAGGATCTCACTACTACAGTCACCCCTTCCTCGCCGCTGAAGGAGAGCTCCTGATCGACGGCAAGAAGGTGCGTGTCAGCGGCCAGGCATGGCTCGACCGGGAATGGAGCAGCCAGTTTCTGCAAGCGGACCAGTCTGGCTGGGACTGGTTTGCCCTACACCTGGACTCGGGCGAGAAGCTGATGCTGTTTCGCCTGCACGAAGCGGACAGTGAGACGGCCAACTATCGCCATGGCGTCCTGATCTCTCCCCAGGGCGAGAAGCGCGACCTCGATCCATCGGCAATACGCTTCGAAGTTGTCGAACGCACCTCTATTCAGGGACGCGACCTACCCACCCGCTGGCGCATAGCGCTTGCTGAACTTGATCGCGAGTTGCTTGTTACGGCCTTGCACCCACAGCAGTGGCTGGATGTCGACTTTCCCTACTGGGAGGGAGCTGTGACGGCGACTGGAGGAAGCCCCGGGGAGTCGGGTCGCGGTTACCTTGAGATGGTAGGCTATCCCGCCGGCGCGGAAAACACGCCGCACTGACAAACTCCTACGTTTACACCCATTTGATAATCTAACCTGTCGCCGCTTATGAACAGTCCACTTCTCTACGCCACTTCCGACGCCTGGACCCAGACGGTCCTGGGGGATTTTGATCGCTTCCTTCAGGACCACGCCGCCGCAGAAAAGAAAGCCTCCGGCATGGCGGTATCCATGCTGTCGCACTATCCGGATCGCGTTGAACTGGTAGCGGCAATGGCTGACCTCGCCGTGGAAGAACTCTCCCACTACCGGGAAGTGGTCAAGTGGATACATAGTCGTGGCAATATCACAGCCGCGGATGAAAAAGACCCCTATGTCATCCGCTTCCGTGAGTCCCTGCGCCGCGGCACCGAGGTGTATCTGCTCGACCGACTACTCACGGCAGGTATTATCGAAGCTCGCGGCGCCGAACGCTTTGCTTTGGTTGCAGAGGCCCTGGAGCCGGGCCCCCTAAAGAGCTTTTACCAGGCGATCGCGCGGTCGGAGGCGCGGCATTATGAGCTGTTTGGGGATCTCGCCCGGCTGTATTTCGAGGAAAACGTCGTAAAGCAGCGCTGGGATGAGTTATTGGAGCACGAAGCGGAGATCGTGCGCACGCTACCCCTGCGCGCAGCACTGCATTGAGCGTTCGCGACAAGTACCTGCAGCAGTACGCGGAGCCTGAGGCGCGAGCACTGCTCCAAGTCGGGCTCTCGGCACGCTGGAAGCATGTACTGGCTATCCCGGCTTACGGAGAAGCCCCTGATCTATTGAAGAACCTGCCCGCCGCGCCTGACACTTTGCTCATTCTAGTGCTCAACCGCCCGGACTCTGATCCCAATACAAGCTGCAACGATGAGTTGCGCGAGCGCGTACTGGCCCTACCCGCGGTTCAAAACATCGCCAGTGCCAACGCCAAACTGCTAGCCCTGCCAGACGGCAGACACCTATTGCTGATGGAACGACCTGACGCCCTACCCAAGGATGAGGGCGTGGGCCTCGCCCGTAAAATTGGCTGCGATGC
Organism: Halieaceae bacterium; assembly: GCA_047635315.1. Classification (GTDB taxonomy): domain Bacteria; phylum Pseudomonadota; class Gammaproteobacteria; order Pseudomonadales; family Halieaceae; genus Congregibacter. The sequence goes on from JBLIIW010000176.1 coordinate 5,811, forward strand.
GGCGCTGGCGCTTGGCGCCCTGGACTGCATCAAGAGCCGCTGGATTCACTGCAGCGATGCCGATGCAACACTGCCTGAGGACTATTTTGACACCGCCGCCCAGGCCGGCTCTGCTATCGCCCTGACCTACCCCTATCGTCACACGCGCCCCTCAGACCCGCGAGAACGAGCGGCGATCGATGTGTACGAGCGCTATCTTCAGCACTACGTGAAGGGCTTGCGAAGCGCCGGCTCCCCCTACGCATTCCATACCCTGGGTAGCTGCATCGCAGTGGACGCTACCGCCTATGCAAAGGTGCGAGGCTTCCCGCGCCGCGCCGGCGGCGAAGACTTCTATCTGCTCAACAAACTGGCCAAGCAGGGGGTGATTGCTACCCCAAGCTGTAGCCCAATTCACCTCTCCGCGCGATTATCACAACGCGCACCCTTTGGTACCGGGCCGGCTCTGGTGAAACTGCTCAAGGAGGAAAGCCCGGAACAACACGCCATGTTCTACCACCCGCGCTGCTTCGAGGGATTGCGCGAGCTTATGCTTTGTATGGAGCAGCACGGCCGCCCGGGAATGGGCATGAATGAGTTCATCAAGTCCCTGGAACATGCACCCAACATCCGCGGCGCCCTGGAGGTCCTTGGAATCGAGAAATTCCTGGTGCACGCCAGTAGTCAGTGCAACAGCCCGGAGGCGTTCCATCGGCAGTTTCACCAATGGTTTGACGGGTTCCGGACGCTAAAGTTTATTCATGCGCTCAGTGAAAGATGGAAACGGGTGACAATCCAGGTACTGGAACATCTGGAGGGCTCTGACAAACTAACTATTCGCGACAAGTATCTGCAGCCGTAGGCGGAGCCCGAGGCGCGTCATCGTGCGGCTACGGCTTCGGGCATGCCCAACAGTTCAATCGGTACCACCGTATCCCTGTCTTCACTGGCAAGTATCTTGACCAGCGCTCCGGTACTGGCTCGGCTGAGGGAAGAAATCACCACTGGATCCCCCTCGCGCAGGTCGTCTGCTCTTACCAGCAACGTCATATTCCCGGCTTCGTCTTCCCGAATGCCCACGCGCTCGACATTTACCGCCTTGAGCATATCGCTCTCCACGGTGTAGACGATCCGGTCTGCGTAGACTCCCTGTAGGGGAACCTCAATCAGGCCTTCCTGGGCGGACAGCGTAATTTTGACATCAACGGCGCGACCGAGCGCTAGCTCTGTATCATCGGGCGCTGCGAATATCACCTCCGTGCCAGCCCGGCCGCTGCGCACCTGAGACCCGATATCGAGTAGATCCAGGGTCACCCAACGGTCCGCAACACGCGCCGACGCGATCACCACAGCGCCATTTTCCTGCGCGATCTGCAACGCGCTGGCGTCGTACTCAGGCAGGGAAACTCGCACCTGCTGGGAGTTCGCGTTAAACAGCGTCATTACCGTCTGGCCGGCATCGATACGCGCGCCGATAGCCGCACTCAATTGAATGATCGTGCCATCAAAGGGCGCCACCGGTACAAGACGCTCCAGCTTCAGCACGCTACCTTGCCAATCCGCCTCGGCATGCTGTACCGACAACTGTGCATCCCGATCATCCAGCCGCATGAGCACGTCGCCCGCAGCCACTGTCTGGCCCTCAAGCACATTGACCACACTCACATAGGCCAGGGTCGCGGCTCGCAGCTCAGTGGTGTTGGGATTTTCTACCCGTCCGAACACATGAATCTCGAGTGCCAGGGCCCGGGGGTGAGCCGGACGCGCAACAACGGGAATCGCCTCGGATGTTGCGTCCACCTCCACCTCGGGATTCGAGAACGCGCTCAATCCAACAATAGCCGCCACCAGTCCACCCAGCACCGCAAGGCTCATCCGCGCTGAACTGAAAAGTGCGCGAACGTAGCGGCCGAGCAAGCTCCCGCGCAACCAGCGCAGCAGTACCCGAAACGGAATCGAAAGTGTAGCCAGAACAGCATTCATGCGGATTGTGCTCCCATGTCTGGAGTTTTAAGTACCTCGGCGCGAGTACCGAGTTTCTGCCAGCTATGTTTACAGGTCTCCAAAGCGGACAGGATCGCGGGAATTACCAGCAGAATAAGGACTGTGCCGTACAACATGCCAAAGCAGATCACGGTGGCGAGAGGAATAAAGGCCGCGCCCATAAGCGACGTTTCCAGCATCATAGGCACGAGTCCAAGGCCCGTAGTCAGAGACGTTAGAATTACCGGGCGCAAACGCTGTCTTACCGCTTCAATAATTGCCTGATCGGCATCGAGCCCTTCCTGCCGGTGGTCCCGGTAGGCTGTAACCAGAATGATCGAGTCGTTCACGATGACACCCGTGAGCGTAAAGATTCCAAGAAAAGCGAGTGGTGTAATATTAAATCCCATCCCCAGAGATCCATAAGCGCGCCCGTGAGCCCAAAGGGAATCGCAAACATGGTCGCCATGTGGTCAGGACAAAGATTGCAGGGTCCAGGCAAAGATGATGTAGATGAGCACCCGGGTGATCAAGAAGCCCAGGAATAGCTCGCGAAGAAGGTTGCTCTGAGATTACCTCGGCCTCCAGCTCTTTGATCACCGCATCAGCTGTGGTGATCGATTTGTCCGGATAGGCGCGTACCGCTACTGTCTGCACGTCAGATCGTCGGGCACGTTACTAACGCCGGGCATTCCGCGCATCACTGCGGCAAGATCATCTGCAGCCCCCTTGAGAGA
>JBLIIW010000177.1:0-8474 GCA_047635315.1 Halieaceae bacterium
TAGAACCTATCAACGAAAGTTGATGAACTGGGAGGCAGTATCCGACAGCGCAACGCATGTATGACGGCATTCCTCACTACGATAACGCTCCTGGGATGCTCGGGAGGCGGGGGAGCACTTGAGAGTGCGGGTACGACGGCGTCGGCGCCTGAATCAATGCCCGACTCACCGGCTCAATCCCCCACTCCAGCGACGCCATTAAGCGTCGTTGACCTCGTGTACGGTGAGGGCGTCGTAATGAACGGGTCTAAACCCTTGCTGCTGGACATCTATCAGTCCGGCGAGCCCTGCGAAGCCGCAAGACCCTACGTCGTGATGATCCACGGCGGCGGATTTACGCAGGGTAGAAAAGATCAGGCCCCTTTGCCCTCCTATGCAGCGTTCCTGGCGAATCGCGGTTACGTGGCTGTTTCAATCAACTATCGTCTCGAAGGCGAAGAACCGGCTCCGTCGACCGAATTTGTACCGTTTCGTGATGGTCTTTTAGCCGCTTCTAACGCCGCTAACTCACCGCAGCTTGAGCGACGTGCAAATACCATTGCGAGCGCAATACAAGACGTTGCAAATGCAATACGGTACCTCGAGGCCAATGGCAGCGCACATTGCATAGACAACTCGAGAATGGCGCTTTGGGGCGGTTCCGCGGGTGCCTTTCTTGGCATAGCGGTGGCCTACGCTCTCGATGACTACGATGTCACGCTTACAAAGCCCAGAGCCGTTATCAATCATTGGGGCGGGCTCGTTGAGACGGGCGTGATGGTAAGCTCAGACGCGCCAATTTTCATCGTCCATGGCGATGCCGACCCGACCGTACTGTATTCCAAGGCGCTTGAGCTTCAACGAGAAGCCGAGGCCAGCTCTGTGCCGTACGCGTTCTACACGATCACAGGCGCGGGTCATGGGTTTGACGAGATACCAGTGACGACATTGACTGTTGATGGCACCGCCCTGCAGGAACTCGCTGCCCAGTTCCTGGATGCCCATCTCTTTGGACAGGCCCCGCTATACGAGACTCGGACGGTGCCCATCACCGGCAGCTAGACCAATTTTTTCCGAGACCGAACAGTCACTAATCGCCGAATATGGCCGTCAAAATCAAGCCTATCGTGGCGGGTCTTATAGCCCTTTTGAGGTGTTTTCTGACCTTAGTAGACGTCGGCTTTCGCCTACTTCGAGACTTTGGACCACACTGCTGTTGTGCAACGTTTGAAGCGTTTAACTAGGAGACTTACAAATGCCAAAGTATGTAATAGAAAGAGAAATTCCTGGCGCAGGGAATCTCTCGACCGATGAGCTTCATGGTATTTCTTAAACGTCGTGTAGTGTGCTCAAAAACCGTGGGCCACAAACTCAGCGGCTGCACAGCTATGTTACTGATGACATGATCTACTGTGTTTACATTGCGCCGAACGAGGAGCTTGTCAGTCAGGGCGGCTTCCCAGCTAACAGCGTTGCCGTAGTGAGGAGCATGATCGATCCTACAACAGCTGAGTAGTCTGCGTGATCGTTCAATTGCGCCCGTAAGACTCTGAAATGCGACGGAGGCTAGCCTTTGCGCTTAACAGAGGCCTCTTGGTACCGCTGTGCCATGGTCTAGTTGCGGTCGCTGGTGTGATCAGCCTTCCCACTAGATCAGAAAGAGTAGAAATGGACAAAGAGTAGAAATAGAGTAGAAATGGACAGGCACAGATCAGAAATGGACAGGCACCACCATCGCCAGAAATCGCCAGAAATGGACAGGCGCTGGAGTCAGCTGAAGCAACAGATTTGTACCGAGATGGGTGGGAAGGAGCGAACGAGTTGGTTAGTCCCGAGTTACTCAGCCTGACGTCAAGCTTTCTCCCAGCCACGACACATTCCTGGCCATTCAAAAACCAGCTATACGGAAACTATCTATCAGCGCTTCAGCGCAAAGCGCCGTTGAAATACTGCCTCGAAGCAGCCGCTGTCGTCACGCCATTGCGCCTGTGACACGCCCAATCGCTCCAGGATTACAGGCGTGTTTCTTGCAATGAATCCCTGCTTATCTGGATTGACCTGCCGACCCGTCCAATCGACCAGGGCGAGGTACTCATGAAGCGCAAACGGGATTCCTGTGGTGTTGGGAGCCCCATTGTCGTCGTCAAAGTGCAATAGCGGCTTTTCCCCAGGGTCTTTGGCGGCGGCGTCAGAGTTCTGCGTGCGGCGTGTCACACCCACCTCGTTGTCGGGCCCAAGCATAGAGCAAATTCGTTGCTGCACACTGGTGTAGTCCGATGCTTCAGGAGTCTCAGCAAGCCCTGCTCGAATGGGGTTGAGATCGACATAGGCCATGCACGCCAGCAACGCCTGCCTCGTATGCAGGGCCTGGCTTTTGAAGCGCGATTCCCAGAAGTGCCCTTTGCATTGGTCTTCGCTATTGGCCTGGCGGGCAATGGGTTCGTTGAGGCACTTCATGAACCAGCTGAGATCGCCCAAGCGTTTTCGCCACACGGCTACGATGTCGACAAGCGTTGCTTGCTCCGCGGCACTGAGTCCCTCGCCCTCTAGATGGCGCCGCGCGAGCAACGGTCCCTGGTAAAGCCGAAGCCAGCGTGAAATCACCGTATCGGTGTCCAGCGCACTAGCGTCATTAATCCGCAGTACGATGTGATAGTGATTGCTCATCACCGCAAATGCGCAAACATCTATGCAGAAGATCGTGGATAACAGGTGGATGCGGTCCACGATCCACTGCCTGCGGTGCTCATAGGACTGGCCGGTCAAGCGATCTTCGCCACACAAATAAGCGCGGCGCACGCATCGCGAGACGCAGTGGTAGTAGGGCGTGGTGGCGGTACACACCAGTTCCTTCCGTGGTCTGGGCATGCGTTAAGGCCGATGCAACTATCGTGAGCGGTAAAGCGTCGGCGCAGTGGGTTGCAGTGTCAATGGTATCGATTGATTTTGATGTGCCACAGGGGCTCTGAGAGCGTCTTTTTACGGAGAGTGCCTGTCCAAGTTCACCCACCTGTCCAAGTTCACCCCGCCAAGTTCGCCTCAGAGAGTGCCTGTCCAAGTTCACCGTTTTTTACGGAGAGTGCCTGTCCAAGTTCACCGGTGCCTGTCCAAGTTCACCGTTCAAGTTCACCGTTTTTTACGGAGAGTGCCTGTCCAAGTTCACCGGTCCAAGTTCACCGCCCCAAGTTCAACTTAAGTTCACCGACGCGTCGATCGATCCGCAGGGCAGGTGCAGGCCGAATAAGTGGTCTTTGACAAGGCGGAGGAGGCGGCATCCGCTGAAAACATTCGTCTCGCCATCAAGAAGGTGGATCCTCAACTCAATGAATTGCCGGACGCAGAGGGAGAGGCGCTGAGCTCACAGCGGAGGGCTTGCTCAAGGACAGGGAAGACCTCAACGCGCAGCTCAAGGAGGCCACGGAACAAATGAAAGCGAATGAGCTGGAGGAGGGACAAGACGCCTAGTCCCGGGTGGGGAGTCGGCGGGCAGCAACGCGCATACTACTGTATGCTTATCCAGTCTATTGCGGGAATCAAGAGAGCAGAGTTGATGGCAGCGAGCGCGTTACCGGCGGTGTTCGACGGTCTTAACGCAGAGCAGCAGTTGGCCGCGACCTTAGGTGTTGGTACGCCGGGCCAGGCGCCCGGCGGGCCACTACTCGTTATCGCGGGTGCGGGCACCGGGAAGACCAATGTGCTGGCCCATCGTGTCGCTTACCTGCTGGTCCGTGGAGTGGCGCCGCAACGCATTGTACTGCTGACGTTCAGTCGCCGGGCCTCTGCGGAAATGCTGCGCCGGGCGGAACTCATCGTCGGACAGGTGCAAAAGGATAGCCCTCGCCGCAATAACTGGGGCGCCGCCACACGCCAGTTGTGGTCCGGGACCTTCCATGCCATCGGCAACCGCCTGCTGCGCGAGTATGCGCCGGCCCTGGGATTACAGCCCAATTTTTCCGTAGTGGATCGCGGCGACGCCGCTGACCTCATGGATATGCAGCGCAACGAACTGGGATTGGCCAGGACGGCGAAACGCTTTCCCCGCAAGGACACCTGTCTGGCTATTTATTCGCACCGGGTTAATACCGGCGCCACGCTCGATGAGACGCTGGAGCGGGAGTATCCCTGGTGCAGTGAATGGGCGAGTGAATTGCAGCGCCTGTTCCGCCGCTACGTAGAAGCCAAGCAGGTTCAACAACTCCTCGATTACGACGATCTGCTCCTGTACTGGCACCTGCTGATGCAACAGCCCGCGGCGGCGCGCGATATCGCCGGGCGCTTCGATCATGTGCTGGTGGATGAGTATCAGGACACGAATATTCTCCAGGCACAGATTCTTCACGCCCTCAAACCCGACGGTAGCGGCTTGTGCGTGGTGGGCGACGACGCGCAGTCTATTTACTCTTTTCGCGCCGCTACCGTCGATAACATTCTGTCATTTCCCGGGCGCTTCGAACCCCCGGCCAGAACGGTCACCCTTGAACAAAACTACCGCTCGGTGCAGCCGATTCTGGACGCGGCTAATGCGCTGATGGGTGAGGCGGAAGCGTCTTTCGAAAAGCATCTGCATTCCAGCCTTCGCTCACAGCAGCGGCCGCGCCTGGTCACCGTCGAGGACGATCGCGGTCAGGCGGAGTATGTCGTTGAGCAGGTGCTGGCGAGGCGCGAGGAGGGTACGCTGCTCAGGCATCAGGCGGTTCTCATGCGCAAGTCCCAGGACAGCGATGTGCTTGAGGTCGAACTGATGCGTCGGGATATCCCCTTCGTGAAGTATGGCGGCTTGAAGTTTCTCGAGGCGGCGCATGTCAAAGATCTTCTTTCCCTCCTGCGCTTTGCGGACAACCCGCGCAATCGTCTGGCGGGCTTTCGCGTATTACAACTGGTTAGCGGAGTGGGCCCTGCCAGCGCCGAACGCTGTCTGGCGCATCTTGAGGAGCACGGCGGCGCCATGCGGGCGATTGCCACGGCCCCGGTTCCGCTAGCGGCGCGCGCCGACTGGCCGGCGTTGACGGAGCTGCTGCTGCAACTCGCCAGCGCAGCGCAGTGGGCGGGGCAGGTCACACTGGCGAGAAACTGGTACGAACCACACCTGGAGCGCCTGCACGGCAATGCCCACGTGCGCGCCGGTGACCTTCTGCAACTGGACGCGCTGGCAACGCAGCATGGCGATCGCGAGAGTTTTCTTACGGGGCTCACTCTGGATCCGCCACAGTCTACGGGCGATGAGGCCGCTACGCCGCACAAGGATGAGGATTACCTGATTCTGTCCACCGTGCACTCGGCGAAGGGCCAGGAATGGGATTGTGTGTATACGCTAAACGTCGTGGATGGCACTTTTCCGAATGAGTTCGCTACGGAGTCGGCGGCGCGTATTGAGGAAGAGCGCCGTCTGCTCTATGTGGCCATGACGCGTGCGAAATACAATCTCGAACTCATTGCACCGCTGCGCTTTTATGTGACCCAGCAGCGCCGCTACGGTGAGCGTCACCTGTATGGCGCGCGCAGCCGTTTTCTCACGGAGGGCGTGCTGGCGACGCTGGAGCAGACGGCCTGGGCGCCTGCCGCTGCGACAGGTGTTCGGGAGCCGGGCGCCACGAGTCTGCAGGTTGATGCGGGAGCACAAATGCGGGCTATGTGGGACGATCAGTCCTGAGCGGGTAGCGCTAATACCTCATTTTGTCGTACCAGGCAGGCTGCCACCAGCAGGGCCAGCAGTAGGGCGAGACAGATTTTTGCCGCCGCGTTGTAGCCGCCGAGAAAGTCCACGGCCAGGCTGAAGGCCGCGGGACCGATAGCGCTGGCAAATACGGAGATAGACGCATTGAAGCCGCTGATTTCTCCGAGGTGCAGTGGCCCGAAGAAGCGGATAAATGCCAGATTTGAGGTGACGCTCCAGAGGCCTCCGCCGATACCAAAACCCGCCGCGAGGAGCCAGTACCCCCAGGGTGTCGCGAGATTGACCAGACCGAAAGCGCCCAGCACAAAGCCCGAGAGCATGACAATGAGAAAGGGTTTCAGCGGGTGTCTGTCCGCCAGATAGCTGCACAGCAGATTAGCGCTTACGGAGAACAGCGCTGCCGGGAAGAAGTAGCCGAAGGCCACTTCAGCGGAGCGACCTGCCTCGGCGAAGATAGCAACCACGTGGAAGGTTAGTGCAGTGCCGAACAGCGCATGCATACCCAGGCTGAGCGCGTAGATCCAAAACACCGGACTGCGCTGCGCGTCGCTGAGCGTTTTAGAGGGGGCTTCTGGTATTGGTGGTCGGTCGTCCGTGGCCCGATCACCATCCGGGAGCAGACCACAGGAGGCCGGTGAATCACGCAGGAAAACCAGCGCCAGAATGGCAAATCCAACACCGACCGTGAAGGCCATGATCCAGAGAGTGTCGCGCCACTCATAGCGGGCGATCAGAAAGGCAATGGCGAGCGGTGCAACAGAGAAGCCGAAGGATATCAATACGCTACGAATACCGCTGACCAGCCCGCGCTTGCGCACAAACCAGCTGAACAACACGTTGCGTGAACAACTGGTGAGTACGCCCTGCCCGAAGAAGCGTACGCCGAAAAACCCGAGTAGCAACAGCGTGAACATGACGGCCTGGCCGCCCCCCAGACGTCCGCCTAGAAGATCGAGCACGCTGATAAATAGCACCATCAAACCCAGCGCCGTGGCCGAGGCCGCGATCATAAAGCGGCCGCCCAGACGGTCGTACCAGCGTCCCGCTCGCGTCAGGAATAGTGACGATGCCACGGTGCCGACGAGATAGGCCATGGAAACCTGCGTTCGCGAAAGTTCCAGCACTTCGATGAAGGTGTCTGTAAACACCGCCATGCCCATGGTCTGGCCGGGTATGCTGAAGAGGAAACCGAGGGTGGAGACAAACCACACGACCCAGCCGTAGAAGATCGGAGAGCGACGTGGGTCGAATGGCCATTGTGCGGAGATCAGGATGATAGCCCCGGAAATTTGCGGGAGCATATAGAAAGTGCGGGGCAGCGTCTAACGGCCGCTGCCTTTAGTTGCGCAGAAGCCGCAACCCCCGCGCCGGGCGCGGGGTTGCGGCTATTCGGCTTAGTAGCTGCGGCAAGTGCTCGGCGGATCAGATCAGCGGTAGCTCGGCCTCTGTAAGCTGAACACCCAGCAATGCTACCGCATCACCCGGATCGAAGCTGACCAGCGTGTCGTCGATCTGGCCGTCGCGGTCCGCATCGACGAGGCGCACTCCGGCAATTTGTAAACCATCGCGAAGCGCGAGGAAGTCTTCATCCGGATTAAAGTCCTCGATAGTGTCGTAGCCGTGCCAGGGTTTGAACACGAAGACATCGGCACCGGCACCGCCAAGTAGCCAGTCCATGCCATCGCCACCGAGAATCCAGTCATCCCCATCGCCGCCCGCAAGATCTTCACCGGCGTCAGTACCGTAGATTTCCGTTTGCACACCAATATTGCTCTGCGGCGTATCGGTATCCGGTGCCTCGCCTCCTGGGTATTGAATAGGCAAGGCCTCCTCGGCGAGGAAAAGTACTTCCCCACTAGTCAGGTCGCGATCGAGGAGCAGGACATCGCTGATGGTGCCGCTGAAGAAGTTGTTGAGTTTGTTGAGCTGTCCGCTGTCGCGGCTGCTGGTGCCGGCGCCGAGCACCAGGCTTTCGTCATTGGCGCTGATGCCGGCGCTGAAGCCCGCGTCGCGGTCCTCCAGTTCGCCGTTCAAATAGAGGGCGCTGCCCTCGGGGCTGAAGACCAGGGCCAGGCTGTAGGTCGCGCCGGCCTCGATAGCGTCCGAGCGCAACTGGATATTCTCGAAGCCCTCGCCGTCGTCGCCCTGCAATCGCACCACTACGCGACCCCTGCTGTCGAGTTCGATAGTGATATGACCGCCATCGCCCCAACCGCGAGCATCCTTGCTGAGCAGGGTTTGTGTGCCGTTGATGTTCTCGACTTCAAAGCGTAGGGCCACGGTGCCGCGGCGCAGCGCCATGGCGTTGCTGTGCGGTACCTCGACGTACTGCCCGGCTTCGCCATCAAAACGCATACTCGCGCCGAGTTCGCTGTGCATGTCGCTGGAGAGTACGGCCACCGGTGGGGGCAGGTCCTCCGGAAGCGTAGACGCATAACTGAACAGATCGCTGTCCGCATACAGGTTGTCGACGAAGGCCAGGGGGTTGCCGGTGATGGCGCCGGGGTTGCCGTCCGCATCGCGGCTGTCGTAGCCGATCACCTCGCTGCCATCGTCCAGGGTGGAAACCTTCAGGCGCCCGGTGGGTGCGAGGGCCTCGCCGATCTCGTCGATTGTCTCGACCACGCCGTGGGTAACGCCGGCTTCGATGATGATGTCATCGCGATCCACCGGATCCCCGTAGACGATGATCTGGCCGATCAGATCCCGGGTATGAGCGCCACCGTTGTCGCCCTGATTAGAGTAGATGGTAATGATGGAGACCGAGTCATCGACTTTGCCATCGTTGTCGGTGTCGATGAGACGCTGCTCCACCTCCGGC
>JBLIIW010000178.1:0-8371 GCA_047635315.1 Halieaceae bacterium
GCAAGGTCGCAGGGAGTCTGGGGAGTCACCCAGTCCGAACAGTTTTAGCATCAGGCTGGGCAGCAGCAGCAGGGCCTGCGCCGAAGCGTCTGCGGTGGCCTGAATGGGTGAGGCGGACACGCGGGGGGAACTCAGGGGCCCGCGTATTTTCACGGCGCTGGGAAACTGGAAGGCCCTGGATTTGGATCTGGGTTGCAGGCGCAGGTCCAGCGTTGCTGCGGAGAGATCAACCTGTGCCTTGCCCGTCGCCAGCATGCGCGGCGTTTCCACGTAGAGGCTGTCGCTGCGCGCGATTCCGTCGCTGATATCAAACTGCGCCATGGTGCAGTCAAAAGTGGTTTTGTCCTGCGCAGCTCCGGTGACCAGCCAGGCGAGCAGATTACTCATCAGCAGATCGTAGGCAGCACCGGTGACCTGCGTATCAGTCAGCGCCAGGGCAACCCGCCCCTGCAGGGCCGCCAGCAACTCTGTCTTGCTCTCGCCGCGGGTGGACAAGCCGCCGCGCAGACTCAGGGAACCGCGCACGGTTTTCTGGACACCGAGATCTTCCGTAAGCGCACCAAGGGGTACCCTAATGCCCTGGCCGGCGAGACTTATCGCCGCTTCCTGACCCCCCAGGTCCACGACACCGCGCATGATCAGTTCACCTCCCGCGTAGTGCGCGTCCAGTTGCTTTAGCAAGTAACGGCGGTCCTGCCCATCGATGGCGAGCACAAAGTTGTCAATCTGGCTGAGCGGGCCGCGCAGCGCATCCGCGCGCAGCGTTAAACGGAGCGGGAATCGCGGCAGCCGGTCCTTCCAGAATCCGGCGTCTGGGGGCTCCTCCGTGGGCGCTGATACGCTCTCGGGGATTCTCGCGAAGTCCTCGAGGCTGACGGTACTACTGTAAAAGTCCAGCCCAAGACTACCCAGCGCGCCGTCGTTCAGGTCTGCAGTCGCAATCGCCTGAATGGGGGTGGTCCCCATGCGCCCGTTGGCGATCAGTGTCGCGTAGGTGGGTCGAAGTCTGAGGCTGGCATGCACATCGCTCAGTGGAGATTTGAAGCCGCTCAGGTCCTGCATAGCCGCAGCGTCGGCGCCGGTCAGCGTCAGTTCCAGATCAGCCTCAAGCTGTACGCCGGCCAGCATGGCACTGCCGGTCACGCTGGCGCTCACGCCCGCTACCGGCCGTACCTCGACGTTGATCTCGCCTAAGTTGATACGCTCAAGGGCGCGATTGAGTCTGAGTGATCCACTCACCTGGGGATTCGCAAAGGAGGTTATTCCCGCTGGTGCGATTAGCCCGAGGATATCGCCACCAACGCTTTGCAATTGGACCTCAAGCTCGACGCCGCTCAAATCCTGCAGATCTGCGATAGCACCTTGCAAGTCAATAATACCGCCGTCGTCTCCAGACTGGATCTGGAGGTGCAGCGCTTGCGCCGAGAGCCGCTCATCCTGCCACAGCAGCCCCGCTTTACCCGATGAGAGAAATCCCGAGTGGGACAGCTCGATCGTCGCCAGGTCGATCTGCAGACGTTGGGCGTTCCCCCGCAGGCGTCCTGCGAGCCTACCTGACAGCCGACCCTCCAGCGGCAGATCTTCGTTCAAGGTACGCAGTCCGCTGTCAAAATCCTCAATCTCGACCCATAGCGCGAGATCTACGGGAGCGCCCGAGGGCTGTTGCGCTACCAGGTCCGTGAGCGCTATGGCGCTCGTATCGTTAACGACGCGCAGTGACAGGCCCTGGGGGCCCGTGAGTGATAGGGTCGTCGAGGTCAGCAGTGGATCCGCCAGGGTGCCGGAGAGTTCAAGAACAAGCTTGGAGCTGTCAAACAGGGCGGTGATGTCCGGGGGCAGCAGTTCCAGCTGTTGCAGTTTTTGCGCCGTGCCCTGGGCGGCGATCGCCAGCGCTGGCGACAGACCGGATTCCTGGGTGACGCTGCCGGAGGCTGAGAACAGGTAGCTCGGCAGATTGTCCAACTGCATATCGCTGACCGTGAGTTGGAAGCTGTCGAAGCCGCCGGCGATGCGTCCGTCGATGCGCAGGTTACCCGCAAAGGGATAGGCGTCTTCGTCCAGCGCTGCCACAAACTCGCCGACACTTTTGTACTGGCCCTGCAGCGCTAGGTCGTAGCTCAGAGATGCTCCCTGCGCAGCGACGTACCCCTGTAGATTTAACTGGGAGAGTTCGTCGCGTCCATACAACGCGGCATCAAGGGCGATCGCCGCGCGCCCGGTTGCCGCGTTAATTGAAGGTCGCGCACGCAGTTCCAGCACAGCCGTCTGCTCGCCCACACTGGCGCTGGCTATCGCCGCCAGGGAATCGTCCGGGAGTCGCAGCGCACTGAGGTTAAGCAGTGGAAAAACCCAGAGTTCATTTCTTCGTGACATCAGGTGGATAGATTCGATGTCGGCCTTTGCGGGGAAAAACTGTAGCGGGAGCAGTAGGGACTCTGCGCTGAACTGTGTATCGGCCTGCGTTTCATCAAGAAAATAACTGATGTTCCTTGCTTTCAGAGTGCCGTCGCGCACCTCGCCCAGTAGCAGTTGCCGCAGGGGAGCATGAATGTCGAGGCCCTGAATGGACAGCAGGGGCGGGCGCGTCGCATCCGCGTAGGCGATCAGCAGTAACTCACTTTGGAAAGAAAACGGTAGCCACTGCAACTGCGGATCGCGCAGCTGCAGTTCATAGGGCGTTGTCAGCGCAACCAGCGCCTGTAAACCCTGCAGCGTCAGTCGCTGTGAGAACACCAACACCGCGACCAGTAGTAGTGGCAGGGCAGGGATCAGCAGCAGGGCTTGCCTTGGGAACCGAAAAGGACGCATGTATAAGGTTCGGGACGGTGTTAGTTTTGGAGTCTAGCACCCCGCAATAATTCCCTGCTTGGTACGCTCCGTACGCATGCTAAACTGCGCGACCTCAAAGCCGTACACCCTGCGGGTGTGGTGAAATTGGTAGACACAAGGGACTTAAAATCCCTCGGCTTAACGGCCGTGCCGGTTCAAGTCCGGCCACCCGCACCATTTTGAAATCTGCGCGATATGCTTCGGTCGAGGTTTGCGAATCCCCGGATGCTCCTCTCCCATCCCCCTGCAAAGACTCCATCCGCCCTGAGAGATGCGCACCAGATGTGCGCGTACACGGTCACGGCGGGGTATTGTCTGGCAATACCCTGAGGTGGAAATCACTGAAGGATGGTGTTGTTTCCCGTGTCGTCGCTGACGGTGGGCAGGTTCTGGTCGGGTCCGACGATAGATCCTGAGCTGTTTCTGAGCGCAATATCAAGGTCTGTGGTGGATTCCGAAAAGTTGTTGCTGACAATCGCCCACCCGGAGATCTCCGGGCGCACATCGTCGCCTGAAAGAAGAATCCATGCGCCGGCTCCGCTAACGAAGCGGTTACCGGAAATAACCCCGTTATCCGTATCAAAGACTGCGATACCGGCCCCGCTTACTGCCCCTTCCGTTCCTACGAAGCGATTTCCCGTTATGTTGATGGCGTGCGCTACGGGGATATCGCTCGGATCCGAGGTGATCGCAATACCGCTCGACAGGACGCCGCCATCGGTGAAAGTGTTGTCCTTGATGGTCGTGCTGTTGCTGGCGGGGGAGGCTGCGTTACTGTCCAGAAAGACGCCTACGGTGCCAAGACCAGGAGAGCTGGGGGTGTTGTAACCCGTTGCATCGTTGTAGTTGATCGTATTGTTGAGAATCGTCGTACTTTGCGCTGCGTTGATGATGCCTATGGCAAAGCCCATGCCCGTGAACTCGTTAAAGTTGATGTCTACCTGACCACCGCCGCCGACACTGGCGGCAACGCCGTAGTGAAGATTCTCAAAGCTCGCGCGATTGACCTTAAGGGTACCGAGAATCTGAGGCCCGCAATTCTGGGCCTTTTCCATGGCAACCGCAAAAACAGGGCCGCTGCTGGCGGCGCCCTCACCGCGGAACGCAACGCGGTCCACTGTGCCGAATGTTGTTCGCTGCGCGCAGTTATCCGGGTCAGTCGTAAAGGCAACAATAGCGACTGTGTTGCCTGAGGCGCAGGGAGAGCCCACATCGATCGACATGAAGCTTATCAATACACCGAAGCCGTTACTGAAGCTGAGGACAGTGTTGTCCCCCGGGACGCAGGACAGCGCACCATCTTGTACCACAAGGCGCGTGTTTGCGATGCTGCGCCCGCGCAGTGCGCCGCTAAAGTCATCGACTTTAATACCGCCGTCGAGACTGTACTCGGGCGATGTCAGCAATACGGTGCCGTAGCCCCCACTGGTCGCTGCGTCGAGTGCGCATTGCAGGTTGCCGCTGTCACCGCCGGAAACCGCGGCGACCTCAATTGTGCCGCCCGCTTCGATTACGGCGTCGCTACAGCCAAGCTCGGCCATAGCCAAGCTAGGAAACACCAAAGTGCCCAGCAGCAGGGCACTGATTTTGAGTGTGCGTAACATGTATCTTTACTCATTTTAAGGGAGCGCTCCGGGGAGGGAGGTCCGGATGCAGTTCGGGAAGTAGCTCCCACAACAGTATTCTATACAAGCCCGATCTCAGGCGCCCATTAGAGTATTATTTCAGCGGCTGCGCCAGTACTTCCATTTCATTGTTCCGCGCTGCGCGTCCTCGCCGTGTGGGATGGGCGATGCATTCGCCGAGGGTGATGTACACTTGGAACTGGCCGTGGTGCCCCCGGGGCAACTACTGAGCCCATTCGCGCCCCACTGAATCTGAGCCTCCGCTGACGTGACCGAAAAAACCCCTATTAATCTGGTTCTTGGCAGCGGCGGCGCACGCGGGCTGACACACATGGGGGTGGTTCGAGTACTCGCAGAGCCGCAGTACGAAATCAGGTCGATTACCGGCTGCTCCATGGGCGCCTTGGTCGGCGCATTGCTGGTCACCGGTCACCTGGACGAATACGAGCAATGGATGCGCCAACTGACGCGGTGGGATGTGTTGCGCTTCCTCGATATCTCGCTCCTGGGGAGCGCAGGCATTATGAAGGGCGATAAACTCATGGAGCGCCTTGAGAATTGCTGGGTGGGGTGGAATTGGAAACTTTGACTATCCCCCTGACCATTGTGGCTGCAGATATCGCAGCGGGAAAGGAAGTATGGATCTCCAGCGGAGACCTGCTGGAGGCAGTGCGCCCGGATAACAGTGCGGTTACCGTTGCGGTCAGTCTGAGCGGACGGGAAGTCAGTCATCCCTACGGGGACCGGCCCCCGGCGGGAATTGAAAACACGGACAAGCCTGGCCCCGGTAACAGGGGGCTCGCGGAGAACGAAAAGTCTGAGAATGCCGGTGTCGATGGCTTCCTGGACAGCCTGCAGCGCTTTTTTGGACGTGATGTTAAGAATGGACACACCGTGGAAAGATCACCGGCGAAGCTTCAGGAGAAAATGCGTCGCAACGGGTTACAGAGGCCCGCCTTGACGGATGTGATGCTGGGTATGTTCAATACCATGCAGGACACACTCGCGCGCCATCAACTGGCTAGCAACCCGCCGGATATCCTTATTGATATCCCCTGTAATATTTGCGAGTTTCACGAGTTTCACAAGGCCAATGAACTGATCAGCGCGGGCGAATACTGGGCGCGTCGGGCGCTTGCAGAGCAGCGCAGCGACAGACTGCTCCAGGGAGAGTAAATGCGGGAAGCACTGACAACGATGCTGCGTATGCAGGATCGAATGAACAAGCGGGTCCACCCGCAGTGGATAGAGCAACACTTCGAGTGGCACCGGGCCATTTGGGTGGAGTGCGCGGAACTGGTGGATCATCACGGCTACAAGTGGTGGAAACACCAAACGCCGGACCAGCAGCAGGTGCAGCTGGAAGCTATCGATATCTGGCACTTTGGCATGTCCGCACGCTTCAAGCCCGAGCTGAGCATTGAAGATCTGGCTCAGCTGCTCGAGGAAGAATGGCATGCGGCTGAGAGCGGCAGCGCTAGTGGAGTTCTGGAAGCGGCCGAGCAACTTGCGGGCCTTGCCGCCCTGGAACGGCGTTTCTGCGTTGCCAGTTTTCGTGATTTGCTGAGGGCTACGGGGCTGGATTTCGCCGCGCTGTTTCGTCAATACCTCGGTAAGAACGTGCTCAACATGTTTCGCCAGGACCACGGCTACAAAGACGGAAGTTATCGCAAACTGTGGGCCGGGCGCGAGGACAACGAGCATCTCATGGAACTGTTGGAGGCTATTGACACAAGCTCTGCAGATGCAGAAGAGGCGCTTTACAGACTGCTGGCAGAACGCTATGCGGCAACGGCCTGAACCGGTGCCCGAAGGAACGTCTTCAGGTCTGTCTACCTCGGCGCTGGCCAAGCGTCTCAAGCTGCCTATACAACAGCTTTTCGTTACCCTGCGCGATTACGGCTGGATAGAACGTCAGGAGCCGGGGCCGCGCGATAGGCAGGGTGGTGGCTGGCTACTGTCCGGCAAGGGTGAGCTGCATGGCGGGAGTTACCAGCAGAGCCAGCGTTTCGGACGTTACATCATCTGGCCTGAAAGTCTTCTTGAACATCCGCTGATCACCGCTATCGAAAGTAACCAGCGCATCACACCGGGCGCGATGCGGCGCTATTACCCGCATCTGAACGCGCGCCAGATCAATAGGACTCTCGCGGAAATCGGCTTGCAGCGCGCCACTCATCGTGGCTGGCAGTTATCAGCGCTGGGTGCCCGCTTCGGTGGTCGTCAGGACGCCGACGAGGACAACGCCCTGCTGACGATCAGCTGGCCACATGAGTTGGTGGACAACGACGTGATTCATCGCGAACTCAACCGACTGCTAAGTGTGGGGAAGGTGGCTGAGCCTGCCGGGACCAAGGCTCCGCCGAGCGAGACCGCGGTAACAGCTGCCGATACCGGTGACACGGGCGATCTGTTTAGCGAAGGGGATGCGCAAAGCGCTGTCGGAGAGCGAGCTCTTCGCTGTGGCCTTGACGGCCATCGCCTTGAGAGCCTTCTGCAACTGCGCGTCTGCGACTGGCTCTACCAGGCCCAACTCGCCCACGCGCAGCACCGACAGCTGCCTCTCGCCGATGCGCCTAGCGCGGACTTTTACGTCCCCGCTGCGGGTTTGTATATTGAATGTTGGGAGCGGGAGGTTCCAACCGCTGAGCTCACGCGCCGCCTGCGCACACGGGAGCTGTGTCGGGAGTTGAAGCTGATCTACCTTGAGATAGCCGCAGATGATATAGAGCGCGTGGATGACATTCTTACCGCGCAGCTGACTGAGTTGGGTATCTATCGCTGACTAGCAGCCTGTTGAAGTTCTAGATTTGTGAAGCAGCTGTCCATAGAGCTACGCGAAGGATTTTGAATACCGTGGCATTCGTCAACTCCGTGCCTCTAACGACTCAACAACAGGCGCAGCTTTGCTGTATCCGGCGCCGAAGGCGCGTAGTTGATTGGCTTGTCATATGCTCTATCTTGCACAGATAGTGGTCTTCAATAAAGACGCTCACGTTCATCATTAAGTACGATTTCGTGCATTTCCTCTTCTGTTAAGTCAAGTTTACCGGCATTAACCATTGTTTCTGCTAATCGCGGCAAGCCCTCCAAGCTCGGCTATTTTTCATGCTCCCAAAGCTTGGATCTAATCATACACTTGGAACAATGGAAGAAAGCCTCTTCCACAGTAACCACGATGGCTAGTTCTGGGCTACGGCCTTTTATGGCCATCGAATCCAGAAGGCCCTGATCTCTAACGATCTTTGCTGTTCCGCTAACACGTAGCGTCTCTGTTTTACCCGGAATTAGAAAGATGAGGCCCACTTTGGGATTTTGAATTATATTTTCAAGTGAATCAGCTCGATGATTTCCAGGGCGATCGGGAACCACAAGTGTCTTATCATTGAGGACTTTCACAAAACCAACAGGATCGCCTTTAGGTGAGATGTCAGTATTTCCATGAGAGTCTGCGGTGGCCAGCAAAATAAAAGGCGACTTGGCTATGAACACACCACAGTATTTATCGAGTTGCGCCAGGGTTTTCCTGGTTACAAGTTCACCAGGCTCTCTCAAGACGGCACGAAGCTGCTCTCTTGTTTCTATGACTTGATCAAATGCCTTCAAAGGTATGCTCCTGGAGTCTTATGACGACTCAGCACATAACGCCTAAAGTAGCGCGCATTTGTGCGTCAGTTGCCTCTATTGGTTATGCTGCATCTCCTCTACCAGAAGGGGAGCGCATTCCGAATTTTGCACTGTAGTTAATGCAGCGATTTCATCAGATAACGAACGACGTAGCAACTGAGCGATAATTTTCGGCTGATCATTCTGAGGGTAATGCGAGGCACACGGCAGGCGCCAATAGGAGGCGGCAGCCTTTCTGTTTCGCAAATGGTTCTCCCAAACAAAATCGGCAATCTCTGTTTTCGTAATCG
>JBLIIW010000179.1:0-8341 GCA_047635315.1 Halieaceae bacterium
CAAAACTCGACAAGCTGGGCATGCGCGGCTCCAACACCTGTGAGTTGGTCTTCCAGGACTGCGCAGTACCTGAGAAAAATATTCTCGGCAAGGAAGGCGATGGGGTGCGGGTACTTATGAGCGGCCTTGATTATGAGCGCACCGTATTGTCCGGTGGCCCCGTAGGCATCATGCAGTCCTGTCTGGACATAACGATTCCCTATATTCACGATCGCACGCAGTTTGGCCAGTCAATTGGTGAGTTTCAGCTGATGCAGGCTAAGGTCGCTGACATGTACACGGAGCTGAACGCGTCGCGCGCTTACCTGTATGCGGTCGCCAAAGCCTGTGATCGAGGGCAGGAGAGCCGCAAGGACGCCGCCGCTGTGATTCTCTATACCGCCGAGCGTGCGACCCAGATGGCCCTACAGGCTATTCAGGCCCTGGGCGGCAACGGTTACATTAACGAATACGCGACAGGCCGGCTGCTTCGTGACGCCAAGCTCTATGAAATTGGCGCGGGGACCAGTGAAATCCGACGTATGCTGATCGGCCGGGAACTCTTTAAGGAAACCAGTTAGCAGCGGCAGGGCGAACTGATTCCTCTCACTACTGATCACCGCGCAGGCAGCTATATGGGCACTCTGACAACCCGGATAAATACGCGAAGCGAGGAGTTTTCCGCGAACGCTGAACATATGCAGGCTCAGGTTGATGACCTTGCATCCACGCTCCAGACCATCGAGCAGGGCGGTGGGGACAAAGCGCGAGAGCGTCATACGTCGCGGGGAAAATTGTTACCCAGAGACCGGGTCGCCGCACTGTTGGATCCGGGCTCCCCGTTTCTGGAACTCTCCCAGCTGGCCGCCATGGATGTTTATGGCGAAGACGTCCACGCCGCGGGGATCATTACCGGTGTAGGCCGCATCAATGGCCAGGAATGCATGATCGTCGCCAACGACGCTACGGTGAAGGGCGGCTCCTATTATCCCCTCACAGTCAAAAAGCATTTGCGGGCGCAAACCATCGCGCAGGAGAATAACCTTCCCTGTATTTATCTGGTTGATTCCGGTGGGGCGAACCTGCCCCGGCAGGATGAGGTATTTCCGGACCGGGATCACTTTGGCCACATTTTCTTCAATCAAGCGAATATGTCCGCTCGCAACATTCCGCAGATTGCCGTAGTTATGGGTTCTTGCACGGCGGGCGGTGCCTACGTTCCTGCCATGTCTGATGAGTCGATCATCGTAAAGGATCAGGGCACGATTTTTCTGGCGGGTCCGCCTCTGGTGAAGGCGGCGACGGGTGAGGTGGTTACAGCGGAAGAACTGGGTGGCGCCGACGTGCACTGTCGCACTTCCGGTGTGGCCGACCATCTTGCGCAAAACGATCATCATGCGCTGCAACTGGCACGCGACGCGGTCGCCCAATTGAATCGTGTGAAGCCTCTGGCCATGGATACCAAAGAATCTGTGGATCCGCTTTACGACGGTCGTGAGCTCTATGGGATCATTCCCAGGGACGCGCGTCAGTCCTACGACGTGCGTGAAGTGATTGCCCGCATTGTCGACGGCTCCGAGTTTGGTGAATTCAAGGCGCTGTACGGAACTACTCTGGTGTGCGGCTTTGCCCGGCTGTTCGGCTATCCCATTGGTATTGTGGCCAACAACGGCATTCTGTTCGGCGAATCGGCGCAGAAAGGCGCCCACTTTGTGGAGCTCTGCGCGCAACGCAAGATCCCGCTGGTATTCCTGCAGAACATAACCGGCTTCATGGTCGGCAAACAGTACGAGCATGCCGGCATCGCCAAACACGGTGCCAAAATGGTGACCGCTGTTGCCACGGCCCAGGTACCCAAGTTCACAGTTCTGATCGGCGGCTCTTTTGGGGCTGGAAATTATGGGATGTGCGGGCGAGCTTATGATCCTCGTTTTTTGTTCATGTGGCCCAATGCACGCATATCTGTGATGGGAGGCGAGCAGGCCGCCGGTGTTCTGGCGCAGGTCAAAAAGGACCAGAATGCCAGGACGGGCGCACAGTGGAGTGTCGAGGAAGAGGCGCAGTTCAAGCAGCCTATTATTGAAACCTACGAGAGACAGGGCCACCCTTACTATGCCTCGGCGCGACTGTGGGACGATGGTGTTATCGATCCGGCCGATACACGTATGGTGTTGGGCTTGTCACTGTCGGCCAGCCTGAATCAGGAAATAGCTGACACCAAATTCGGGATTTTCCGCATGTGAGCAGCGGCGATGGACCCGGGCCGGCGCGCTGTCTGTGAACGCCGGCGCACCCGGTGCGGATCGCTTTGAATGGAGATGGCTATGACTAAAGTTAATTACGGTGTCGATGATCGCGGCGTCGCAACGGTGACCCTGAACAATCCCGACAAACACAACGCCTTTGATGACGCCATGATTGCCCAGCTGAGCGCGGCCTTTGAGTCTGCGGCCCGGGACAGCGACGTGCGTGTGCTCATTCTCGCCTCCGAAGGAAAGAGCTTTTCCGCGGGCGCCGACCTGGGCTGGATGAAACGCATGGCCGGCTACAGCCGCGAGGAGAATCATCGTGATGCGGCAGCTTTGGCGCAGATGTTAAAGACGCTAAATTTCATGCCCAAACCTACCATCGCACGCGTACAGGGTGCCGCATTTGGTGGGGCCGTGGGTCTTATCAGCTGCTGCGATATGGCTATCGGAACGCTGGAGGCAAGTTTCAGTTTGAGCGAAGTCCGCATAGGGCTGATTCCCGCCACCATCGGCCCCTACGTTGTCGCCGCCATTGGCCAGAGAGCGTCGCGCCGCTATTTCACCACCGCCGAGCGATTCAGTGCGCACACCGCGCTGCACCTCGGTCTGCTTGGCGAGATAGTAGATGACAGCGATCTTGACCTCATGATCAATCAGCTGGTTGAGCAACTCCTCGGCAATAGTCCCGCCGCCCTAAGCGCCGCAAAGCATCTGGTTTTTGATATTGCCAACCGCGAGATCAACGAGGAACTGATCGACGATACCTGCACACGTATTGCCAGTATCAGGGTATCCCGGGAGGGCCAGGAAGGACTTGCTGCGTTCCTGGAAAAACGCAGCCCCGCATGGATTAGCGGATAGATGCACCCATTTGATGAATAGGAACGAACGTCATGTTTGACAAGATCCTGATCGCGAATCGTGGGGAAATCGCCTGTCGAGTTATTCGCACCGCACGCCGAATGGGGATCAGAACCGTTGCCGTGTATAGCGATGCGGACCGAGAGTCGCTGCACGTGGCCATGGCTGACGAAGCCATTCATATCGGGGCCGCTCCATCGCGGGACTCCTATCTGGATTTTAATAAGGTCATTAACGCCGCCCTGCGAACCGGCGCGCAAGCCATTCATCCCGGCTACGGTTTTCTCTCGGAGAACCCGGCATTCTGTAGGGCCTGCAGTGACAACGGTCTCACCTTTATAGGACCTCCCGTGGGCGCCATAGAGGCCATGGGTTCAAAATCCGCGGCGAAGCGGATAATGGGGGAGGCGGGTGTCCCGCTCGTGCCCGGCTACCATGGCGACGACCAGAATCCGGAGCTACTCCGCAAGGCCTCCAATGATATGGGCTATCCCGTATTACTGAAGGCAACCGCCGGCGGGGGTGGCAAGGGGATGCGTCAGGTGTGGAGCGCAGAAGAATTCGATGCGGCGCTGGCCGCAGCCATGCGCGAATCCAAAAATGCTTTTGGCGATGACAGGATGCTGGTGGAGAAGTATCTGACCCAGCCGCGCCATGTTGAAATACAGGTATTCTGTGATCAGAAGGGAGGCGCCGTATACCTGTTTGAGCGTGACTGCTCTGTTCAGCGTCGTCACCAAAAAGTCATAGAAGAGGCTCCGGCCCCCGGCGTGTCACCTGCGCTGCGGGACGCCATGGGGCAGGCCGCGATCAAGGCGGCGCTAGCCATTGATTATCAGGGTGCGGGCACCGTTGAGTTTCTACTCGACGCGGACGGTTCCTTCTATTTTATGGAGATGAATACACGTCTGCAGGTGGAACATCCGGTTACGGAGAAAATCTCGGGGCAAGACCTGGTCGAGTGGCAGTTGCGCGTTGCGGATGGGGAGAATCTGCCTCTGACCCAGGATCAGCTGAAAATAACGGGTCACGCCTTTGAGGCGCGTATTTATGCAGAAGACCCGGGCAACGACTTCCTGCCTGTTACGGGTACTCTGAGCTTTGTCAAAACACCCGAAACCAGTGAAAACGTGCGCATTGATACAGGTGTCCGGCAAGGCGACGAGGTAAGCGTCTATTACGATCCCATGATTGCCAAGCTGATCACCTGGGACGAGGACAGAGACCGGGCGCTGAATCGCTTGACCAAAGCCCTGAGTGAATACCGTATCAGTGGCATGACCACAAATATCGATTTTCTTTATAACCTGGCTAATTCGCGGCCTTTCAGAGAGGCTGATCTGGATACGAGTTTCATAGACAAGCATCACGCGCTGATTTTTCACGATAGGGCCAGCGACATAGAGAGAGACCTGCCACTGGCGGCGCTATACCTTTTGCTCAGCCAGGAGCAGGCAGCGCTGGGAAGCGGCGCGTCGGGCCATGACTTTGCCTCGCCCTGGAATCTCACCAATTCCTGGCGATCGGTGGAGGGTACTGTTCACAAGCTCAGTATTGTTTTGCACGAAAACCAGCATGCGGTGCGTGCGGAGCAGAAGCAGGCGGGCAGCGCGACGCGTTATCTCATCACTCATGGCAGCAGTAGTGTCACCGCCCAGGGAACACTGGAAGGCAACCGTCTCAGAGCGGAGATTGATGGCTATCAGTTCAACGCGACGGCGGCTGAACACGACGGCGTCGTCAGCCTCTACACAGACGACAGTGCGCTCAGCTTTGCACTGGCAAAGCCTGATTTCGGTGACGTAGACCAGGTCGATAACGACGGTGGATTAACCGCCCCGATGAACGGGACTATCGTAGCGCTACTGGTTGAATCAGGAGCGACTGTTGGCGCAGGGGATGCGCTGTTGGTGATGGAGGCGATGAAGATGGAGCATACAATCCGCGCACCCGCAGACGGGCAGGTTGCCAGCTTTTATTTTGAGCCCGGTGAACTGGTAGATGGTGGTGCAGTCCTGCTGGATTTCAGCGAAAGTACGCAGCTCGAAGAGTGAGAGCGTCATGACATTTCCCCCGGCGGTTCGAATTGTAGAAGTGGGTCCCCGCGATGGCTTGCAAAATGAGCAGCAGCCCATTGCCAGCGACACGAAGGTTGAACTGATCAATCGCTTGGCCGATGCCGGTGTTTCCTACATAGAAGCGGGTAGCTTCGTAAATCCAAAATGGATTCCGCAGATGGCTGGAAGTGCTGAGGTGTTCCAGGCGATTGCGCGCCGGGATGGTGTTACCTACGCGGCCCTGACTCCCAATATGCAGGGCTATGAGCGAGCACTCGATTGCGGGGTCAGTGAAGTCGCTATTTTCGCGGCGGCTTCAGAGGCCTTTAGCCAGAAGAACATCAACTGCTCGATCGCCGAGAGTATCGAGCGTTTTGCTCCGCTTATGGAAGCCGCTGTGCGCGACAAAATAAAAGTTCGTGGCTATGTGTCCTGTGTGATTGCCTGTCCTTATGAGGGGGCTATCGCTGCGCAACAGGTAGCTGAAGTGTCTCGGCAACTGTACGAGATGGGCTGCTACGAAGTTTCCCTGGGGGACACGATCGGTGTGGGCACCCCGGCGTCTGTACAGGCGATGCTGGAAAGCACCGCTCGATTTATTCCTGTGTCCAACCTGGCAGTACATCTGCACGATACCTACGGGCAGGCGCTGGCGAACATTTACGCATCCTTACAATTTGGTATTGCCACGATCGATAGCTCTGTAGCCGGCCTTGGGGGCTGTCCCTACGCGAAAGGCGCGACCGGTAACGTGGCCACGGAAGATGTGATTTACCTGCTGGATGGTCTTGGGATTGAGCACGGTATTGATCTGGACCTGCTGATTGCGGCGGGCAATTTTATCAGTCAGAAATTGGCCAAAGATAGCGCTTCGAAGGTAGCTCGTGCGCGCCTGAATTAATTGTCAGAATGACTGTTTCATGCGTATCTGGAATGGCGCGGATGGTCTGGTTATAGAAGGGGATAGCGATGCAAGGCTCTCAACAAAAGAAAGTAGCGTCGCTTCTGCTGGCTGTGATCATGATTACTGTACACGGCAGTGCATCGGCAGGATGGCTGGACAAGCTAAAGGAAGCGATCGCAGGCGGCGGCGATGTGCACAAAGCGCTGAGTGTCGATGATATCGGCGGAGGTTTGAAGGAGGCCCTGCGAGTCGGTACGGAAAATGTCGTGGAAAATCTTGGAGCTACTGGTGGATTCGATCTCGATCCGCAAATTCATATTCCGCTCCCACAGGCACTGGAGCAGGTGAACAGCGTGCTGGCCCGGGTGAGGATGGACGGCATGTTGCTCGATCTGGAAACACGCCTGAACCGTGCGGCAGAAGCCGCGACACCAAAAGCCCAGGAATTATTTGTCGAGGCCATTAACGCAATGACACTTGATGACGTGATGGCTATTTACGATGGCCCGGAGGACGCGGCAACGCAGTATTTCAGATCAAAGATGTCCGGGTCCCTGGCTCTGGAAATGACGCCCGTGGTTGATCAGAGTTTGACCGAGGTTGGGGCTGCGAAATCCTACGCGGATATTATGGGCTACTACAACGGGCTGCCATTCATGCCCGAAGTCGACGCGGATCTTAGTGACTATGTGGTGGAAAAGGGCCTCGACGGAATCTTCCACTACCTGGCTCAAGAGGAGGCAGCGATTCGCGAGAACCCTGCAAAACGCACGACTGAGTTGCTCAAGCGGGTATTCGAGTAATAGACCGTCGTTTTTTTGGGTATCTATTTGCGCATCGAGGCCCGGTAGGCGCGCGGTGAACTGCCGATGGTGTTACGAAATAAGCGGAAAAAGTACAGCGGGGCGTTGTAACCCACCCGTTGGGCTATCTCAGCCACGCCCAATTGTGTGGCATCGAGAAGACGGCAGGCGTGGCTCACGCCCTGTGGCAGGAGTAGGAGCTGCCCGGGAGCGATGTTTCCCTACCACTCCTCGGTGCTCAGGCGACCGCGCCCTGCGGTGCAATATATCAGCAGGTTGTCATCGTGTCGGTCACGCCGCATATGGTGTCCGCTGGCATCCGGATAAAAACCCATGGCCGTGGGGAACACTCTTTGGTCAATGGGTGTCTGGCCAGTTTTTCGACCATGAAAACCGATGTAATAAAGCGCACGCCTGCACTGTGTACAGGCCATTGCGAGGGGGTAGCCATATAGCAATATAGTCCATATATTTAGCAATTTAGCAATTTAGCAATTTAGCAATTTAGTCAATTGGGCGAAATTTGTGGCGGTGCTAGACTCCCGCCTCTCTATCCCACTAAGAATTCGTGAGGAAACGACATGTCAGAAGAACAATCTGCCGCACAGGAAATATCCGAGCTCATGGCCCGCGCGCGCGCTGCGCAGGCGCTGATCGCCGACTACACACAAGAGCAGGTCAATGAGCTGATTACCGCGATGGTGTATTCCGTTGCGCGAGAGGATCGCTCGGAGGAAATTGCCCGCTTTACGATGGAGGAGACGCAACTGGGGAACTATGAGGGCAAGTACCTGAAGATTCACCGCAAGACCCGGGCTACGCTGATGGACATTATTGACGACAAGTCTGTGGGTGTTATCGAAGAGTTGCCGGAGCGGAACATCGTAAAAATCGCCAAGCCTGTTGGTGTTATTGGCGCGCTCTCTCCCTCTACCAATCCCGAGGCCACGCCGGTTATCAAGGCGATCTCGGCCGTAAAGGGTCGCAACGCGATCATCGTTGCCGCGCACCCTCGCGCCAAGCTGACCAACAAGAAGATCTGTGACTATATGCGCGATGCCCTCGAGCGCTGCGGCGCTCCGGCGGATCTCGTACAGAGTATTGACATACCTTCACTGGAAAAGACCAATCAGTTAATGGCGCAGTGCGACCGTATCCTCGCTACTGGCGGTGAGGCGATGGTTTCCGCTGCCTACTCCTCGGGTACTCCGGCTCTGGGTGTTGGTGTAGGAAACGCGGTGATTACCGTGGACGACAGCGCTGACCTGGATGAGGCCGCGGAGAAAATCCGCATTTCCAAAACTCTGGATCTGGCGGCTTCCTGCTCCTCTGATAATTCAGTACTGGTTTTTGATGCGGTATACGACGCATTCCTGGAGAAATTGAAGCACGAGGGTGGCCATGTTATCGAGGGCGACGCGAAGCTCAGGCTGCAGAACGTGATTTGGGAGGATGGGCATCTGAATGCCAAAATCGTCGCGCAGCCCG
>JBLIIW010000180.1:0-8297 GCA_047635315.1 Halieaceae bacterium
CACCGTGAAATAGCGGTCCTGATCAACAAGCATCACAGCACCGTTTCTACGGAAGTAACACGCAATACAGGTTTGCGGGGTTATAGACCCAGGCAAGTGCAAGAGAAAACGCAATAACGAGAGCAGAACAGGCCCCGCTATCGAAAATTGACGCTTGATGGTCAATGATTGATCGCTGAAAATTTTAGGCACGAATGGAGTCCGGATCAGGTGCACGGCGGTGCTCGTGGTTGTACCAGCGGACGCAGCCCTGCATCCAGTACCGCGCAGCCGGCAGACCGGCGATGCCGTTCACCGGGTAGAAAGGCACGTACTTGCAGGTTCGAAACAACGCCTCCGAGTAGGGGTTGTCGTTGCTGATGCGCGGCCGACTGAAGGAGGGCTCGATGTTCATATCGCGGAGTTTTTCCAAGAGCGTCACCGCCTTGAATGCACTGCCGTTATCAGCGTGCAGCACCAGCGGTTGCTGAACTATATGCTCGGCCAGAATCGCGCGTTCGAGAACACTCCGCACATTGTCAGCCGACTCACCCAAAAATACCTCCCAGCCGGCAAACTTAGGGCTGAAGATGTCGATAATCATCACCAGGTAGTAGTAGGTTCCCTTGACCGGTCCCGGTAGCCAGGCGCAATCCCAACTCCACAAACGGTAAGGTGCGACAGCATGATACGTTGTCGGTCGGGTCTGGCGCTGGTGCGTCCGGACCGTGATGCCGACCACCGCGCACGCCGGTTCCAGGCGAGCCCCTTCCTTGCGCCACTTGTAGACGGTCGCTTCCGAGATCCCCTCTTGCTGAGCGATCTAGCGGACTGGGAGATTACGCGCTGGTAAAAGCTTGGCCATCACGGCTTCACGACGTTCATCAGAATAACTGGGCATCACACACTCCGGTCCGCCCCCAAAGACATATAAGATACGTGATAAAGGGACACGACAGGTGGGCGGGCACAGGGGGCCGCGGCTCAATCCGGATTCTAAGTATCGTACAATTGTTTGAGCTTGGAGAGGCGGGTTTTCCCGGATTTTACGGACGCTTCAAAGAAGGCCGATAATGGGCAAACGGAGTGTTTATGTCGACGTAAACAAGAATAGGGGTCTGATATTCCCCGATTGTCCCTGCTCACAACAGGCCGTTTATACTTGCCATTTCTTTTCTCTTTTTTCGGAGCAACGCGATGTTTGTACTCGTTCTGTTAGGTTCAGGGATTATCGTTTTGTTGGGTATCGCACATGGAATTTACACATTGCGTTCTACGCCTGAGGGCGGCCCGATGATGCCAGTCAATCCCGAGGTTCGGGAGGCAATGTTGGTTGTAGATGGAATAGGCTTGGCCCCGACCCTGAAAACAACGCTTTGGAAGGGCTGGATTGGTTTCAACCTCTCACACTCGCTTGGGTTGATCGTAGTTGGCCTACTAATAGGTCTTCCGGTCCTGGAAGCGCTCGCCAGCCCAATGGACAATTTTGCCTGGTTAATCTGTGCGTTGCTATTGCCATGCCTGTATCTTTGGCTGTCGATACGCCACTGGTTTGCAAAGCCCACCATGGGCTTCGCTATCGCGACTGCACTAATTTGTTCCGGTCTTGCTGGTCAGGCGCTGCTCAATTAGAGTCCACTTTTGCCCCAAGGCTGGGTAAAGACCTTGACTGTTTACGGCGTCGCTTATTAGCTGGGTGTCGGGTCGGGCGGGAGGGGTTAGACGGGGGCAACGATCAAACTGAATCTGTGCGTCACGCTTAGCTCCGACGAATTCAACCGGGGCGTTAGCGCGGCGGCCGACTCTCGCGACGGCCACAAGGGGGCGATAGCCGAAAAAGGGGCGGAAAAACGGGGTCTGTCCCCAATAGAAATGGCGCGCCCGGAGAGATTCGAACTCCCGACCAACTGGTTCGAAGCCAGTTACTCTATCCAGCTGAGCTACGGGCGCGCAGGCGTGCAGGTTACCCTATTTTTGCCCCTGCAGATAATCTGTCGGGCTATCATGTACGAATTCCGCTGTGGTTTTGCGCACGTGCGCCTTGCCGGGTCTACTTTGCGCGGGATGGCGGGTTCCGCCACTGGATCGTCCTGATCGCCTGGAAGTCTGCGCTCACGGCGGATTGGTAAAACTTTTAGACAACTCTTGGTGGATCAGCACACGATGACACTGTGGACCTCGTGAACAACCAACCCTATGTGGGCGATCCCGCCGATTTTATGGCCCGGGCACTTTGGCTGGCTGAGCGGGCCGCTCTGGCGGGGGAGGTCCCGGTCGGCGCTGTGCTGGTGCACGACAACAAGATCCTCGGCGAGGGTGCCAACGCGCAGATCGGTGACCGGGATCCGACCGCTCACGCGGAGATCAAAGCCCTGCGCGCAGCCGCGCTCCAGGCGCAGAACTACCGGCTGTCGGGCAGCACGCTGTTTGTAACGCTTGAGCCCTGCAGCATGTGCTGCGGTGCGCTGGTGCATGCGCGCGTCGAGCGTCTGGTATTTGCCGCGGCGGAACCGCGCGCCGGGGCGGTGATCAGCGCGCGCTCGCTGCTCGATGACACGGGCTTCAACCATCGTGTGAGCTGGGAACAGGACAGTCTGAATGCGCCGCTCAGCGGCGAGTTGTTGCGGGCGTTCTTCAGGGCGCGCCGGTAGGGCGCAGGCTCATATTGCAGCGGATGTCGCGGCAAACTACCGTCCGGGCGGTCTGCCGGCCCTCAGAGTGCGCGCAGGCTGAGTCCCTGCAAGGTGGAGGGCAGGAACTCGCCGGGGTCCACCGGGGGTACGGGTCGCGCGGCGCGGGCAGTCTGCCAGCGCAGAATGTTGTAATAGTGACGGATGTTCTGCACGTAGCCCAAGGCTTCCAACCCCCGTGCGTAGCCATAGCGCAGTGTACGGTGGTGCTTGCCCTCCTGCAGTAGTGGTAGCGAGTCCATAAGGTCCTCCCAGAGATGCGGGTCGCCGCCCCGGCGCTGGGCGAGCACGCGGGCGTCCTCGAGGTGACCCATGCCTATATTGTAGGCTGCCAGCGCCATCCAACTGCGATCAGGTTCCGCGATGTCAGCGGGCAACCGTCTGCGCAGGTCCTTGAAATAGCGTGCGCCACCCCGCAGGCTCTGCGCTGCATCGGTGCGGTTGGTGACCCCCAGTTCCTCGGCCGTCGTCCGAGTCAGCATCATCATTCCGCGGACTCCCGTGCGGGACGTGGCCTGCGGATCCCAGTGCGATTCCTGATAGCTGATCGCGGCCAGTAGCTCCCAGGGCAGCTGGTGCTCGCGGGCTACGGTTTCGATCAGCTGTTGATAATCCCGTAGCTTGCGTTTGACGTTGCGCACGAAGGTTTGTGAGTCGACGCGCGATATAGACGCGTCGCGATCGAAGTAGCGCTGGCGCAGCGCGGCCAGGCTACCGTCTTCACGGCGCGAGCGCAGGAAGCGGTTAACCCGCTCCAGCCATTTTGACTCGCGGGCTGCGCCGGGCAAGTACCAGACGATATCCCTGACTTCGGCCAGGTTAAAGGCAACTTCCAGCCGGGGCACCAGAGTTTGTTGGATGAAAAACTCCCGGGAATCGATGATCGCCACATCCGCGCGGTCATCATTCACCCGTGTCAGCAATTCTCCGGGATCCGCGCTAGCCACCAATGTCCAGCTCAGCCAGTCGCGTCCGGAGGATTGCAGTTCCTTCGCCAGATCTTCATGGCTGCTGCCTGCTAGCATGATGATCTCGAGGCCTTCGAGATCCTCAATACGGCGCGGTCTTCTCTCTCCAACCTTATAGATGACTTGTGGATGCTGACTGGCGTAGCTGGCGGTTTCTGTGAAATCTCCGCGACGTCCGCTGGTTAGGGTAAGACCGGCACCGGCGATATCCGCCTCGCCTCGTTCCAGCGCCAGGAACATGTCATCGATACTAAAAGCCTGCTGCAGCACCAGCTTTACACCGAGCTCCTCGGCCAGCTGCGCAGCCATGTCATATTCAAAGCCACGAGGCCCGCTGCGACCGATATAGTAAGTTGTCGGGCTGTTGCGAGTAATAAACCTCAGCTCGCCGCGGTCGAGCACCTCCTGCAGAAACTGCCGGTCTGAGTTGCAGGCGCCCAGGAGCAGGGCCAGAAGGCAGGCGACGAAAGCTGGAACAGGCGGGTACATACCTTGATTGTAACTATTGCGCTGTTAACTGCCACTAGCGCCGGCCGCCTTAACGCGGCGCGGCCAGGGCGGTACAATCCGCGCTCCCAAATTCACTGCCCGAGTGTTTAGCATGCTGATCCTTCCCGGTGCAGAAGCCCTGTCACCGTTTCGTCTGCAGCGGCTGCGCTTCGAACTGGCCGCCGTGGCCCCCATGCAGCACCTTGTGCGTGCTGGTTTTGTGCACCTTGTTGATGCGCCGCAGCTCGGTGCCGCCGATGCGCAGCGCCTAGAGGAACTGCTTGCGCAGAGCGGGGCCGCGCCTTTCTGTCAAAGAGAGGCGCTTGAGCGCGGGAGCTGGCTTTTTGTCGCGCCGCGTCCGGGCACTATCTCTCCCTGGTCCAGCAAGGCCACGGACATCGTGCAGCGCTGTGGCCTGCTCGGTGTCGACCGCGTGGAGCGCGCCCGCGCTTATGAAATCAGTGGTCCGCAAGCAGACAGCGCGACAAGGACGGCGCTGGCCGCGTTGCTGCACGACCGCATGATGGAAAGCGTTGCGGCAAGCCTCGAGGGCCTGGAGGCGGTTTTTGCGCAGGCTTCCCCGACGCTAAGCCAGGTGATCGATGTGCTGGGGCTGGGCCGGGCGGCGCTGGATGAGGCCAATGGGCGTCTGGGGCTGGCCCTTGCGGATGACGAGATTGATTATCTCGCTGAGAGCTTCCAGCAGTTGGACCGCAACCCGCGGGATGTGGAGCTGATGATGTTCGCCCAGGCCAACTCGGAGCATTGTAGGCACAAGATTTTTAACGCCAGCTGGTCCATCGACGGGATGGAACAGGAGTCCAGCCTCTTCGGCATGATCCGCAACACCCACGCCTGTGCTCCCGAGGGGGTGTTGTCGGCCTATTCAGATAACGCGGCAGTTGTGGAAGGCCCCTTCGCCAGCCGCTTCGCGCCTATAGGGAAGGGCGGCGAGTACCTGCACAAGCCGCAGCCCGTGCATATGCTGATGAAAGTGGAAACGCACAACCACCCGACGGCTATCGCGCCCAATCCCGGTGCTGGTACGGGAGTCGGGGGTGAGATCCGCGACGAAGGCGCCGTGGGCCGCGGTTCCAAACCCAAGGCGGGGCTGGCCGGTTTCAGTGTATCGAACCTGCGAATCCCCGGGCGGCTACAACCCTGGGAAGAGGATAATGGCAAGCCGGCGCGCATTGCCTCGGCGCTGGAGATCATGCTGGAAGGGCCCATCGGGGCAGCGGCGTTCAATAATGAGTTCGGGCGACCGAATCTCTGTGGTTATTTCCGGACATTCGAAATGAACCTGCAGGCAGTGGCCGGGGAGGGCCGGCTGCGCGGGTATCACAAGCCCATCATGATCGCCGGCGGCCTTGGCAACATTGCCGCCGGGCATGTGGACAAACCGCCCTTTGCGCCGGGTTCCGCACTGCTGGTGCTGGGTGGTCCGGCCATGCTCATCGGCCTCGGTGGCGGTGCTGCGTCGAGTGTGGCGAGTGCAGACGGTCAGGAGGCGCTGGATTTCGCCTCCGTGCAACGGCAGAACCCGGAGATGGAGCGGCGTTGTCAGGAAGTTATTGATCGCTGCTGTGAACTGGGTGAGGACACGCCCATCGCCTTTATACACGACGTGGGAGCCGGCGGACTCTCCAATGCGCTGCCTGAACTGGTGAAGGATGGCGGCTGCGGTGGCCGCTTCGAGTTGCGACAGATTCCCTGCGATGACGCGGCCATGTCGCCGCTGGAAATCTGGTGCAACGAAAGTCAGGAGCGTTACGTACTGGCAGTGGACGGCGAACGGCTCGATGAGTTTCTGCAAATCTGCGCCCGGGAGCGCTGTCCGGTAGCTGTGGTAGGCGAGGCCACGGCGGAACGGCATATCGAAGTCCGCGACGCGCTGTATACAGACAGCCCGGTGGACGTGCCTATGTCTCTGCTGTTCGGCAAGCCGCCGCGCATGCATCGGCGCGATCAGCGGCGTCCGGCACTGGCCGAGCGCCTGGCGGCGGCGCCGCCCCTGGCTGAAGCGCTGGACCGCGTGCTGCAGCTCCCTGCGGTGGGCAGCAAGAGTTTTCTGATTACCATCGGCGACCGCACGGTGACGGGTCTGGTGGCCAGAGACCAGATGGTGGGGCCCTGGCAGGTGCCCGTCGCCGACTGCGCGGTCACTTTGGTTGACTACGATTCACGACTCGGCGAGGCAATGGCTATGGGGGAGCGCACCCCCACAGCCATCCTGAGCGGTCCTGCGGCGGCGCGTATGGCGGTGGCCGAGGCAGTCACTAATCTGTGCGCTGCCCCGCTTCGCGCCCTGGCGGATATCCGATTGTCGGCCAACTGGATGTGTGCCGCCAGTGAGCCGGGGGAGGGTGCTGCCCTCTACGACAGCGTCCGCGCGGTGGCCATGGAGCTCTGTCCGGCACTCGGCATCGCCATTCCCGTGGGCAAGGATTCCATGTCGATGCAGACGCGCTGGCGCGACGACGACGGCGAAAAGGTTATGACTGCGCCGCTGTCTCTGATCGTATCGGCCTTTGCGCCGGTTGGGGACGTCGCCAAAACCCTGACGCCGCAGTTGCAGAGCGGGGAAGATACTTGTCTGGTCCTGCTGGACCTCGGGCGCGGCCGCTCGCGACTCGGCGCTTCGGCGCTGGCGCAGGTTTATGGTGAGTTGGGCGGTGAGCCTGCGGATCTTGATAGCCCCGAGGATTTGCGCGCCTTCTTCGAGCTGCTGCAGTGGGGGCGCGCGCGCGGTGATGTGCTCGCCTATCACGACCGCTCCGATGGCGGTGTGTTCCTGACCCTGCTCGAGATGGCTTTTGCGGGCCGCTGTGGTTTGGCGGTGGAACTGCCGGGCGATTGCCCGGACCCACTGGCCTTTCTTTTTGCGGAGGAAGTCGGCGCGGTGTTACAGCTGCCCGCGGCCGCTTTCGGGGATTGGGCGGCGCGCGCCGGGGAACTCGGGCTCGGGGACTGTTTTATGCGGATCGGCGCGCGGGAGCCGGGCGAGCAGATACAGGTGAGCCAAGGTGGTGAACTGCTTCTGCAGGACAGCCGCGTTGCGCTGCAGCAACGCTGGGCAAGTACCAGTCATGCGCTGCAGCGTTTGCGTGACGACCCTGCATGTGCGGACGAGGAGTACGCGCGAATTGCTGCTCCCGACCCGGGTCTCAATGCAAAATTCAGCCTGGCACCGCGCGAGCCGCTGGCGGCACCGAGCGTGAGCCGGGGCCTGCGCCCGCGCGTGGCGGTGCTCCGCGAGCAGGGTGTCAATGGTCAGGTGGAGATGGCTGCGGCCTTCGATCGGGCCGGTTTTAGCGCCATCGATGTGCATATGAGCGATCTTCTGGAAGGGCGGGTCGCGCTGGACGACTTCTCAGGCCTGGTCGCCTGCGGGGGCTTTTCTTTCGGCGACGTGCTCGGGGCGGGTGAGGGCTGGGCCAAGTCGATTCTCTATAACAACCAGCTCCGCGATGCCTTTGGGGACTTTTTTGCGCGTCAGGATCGCTTCGCTCTGGGTATCTGCAACGGCTGTCAGATGCTCTCCGTACTGCGCGAACTGATTCCCGGGAGCGAACACTGGCCCCACTTCAGACGCAATCGCTCAGAACAGTTTGAGGCCAGGCTGTCGCTGGTTGAGGTGCAGTCTTCGCCCTCCCTCTTTCTGCAGGGTATGGCCGGGGCGCGACTGCCCATCGCCGTGGCGCACGGCGAGGGCCGGGCTGAGTTTGCAGACGCGGCCACGGGGGAGCGCTGCGCGGCGGACGGACTGGTGGGCCTGCGTTACGTGGAGAACAGTGGCGAGGTGGCGACCCGCTA
The DNA here is from genome assembly GCA_047635315.1 of Halieaceae bacterium. Lineage (GTDB taxonomy): Bacteria > Pseudomonadota > Gammaproteobacteria > Pseudomonadales > Halieaceae > Congregibacter. The sequence continues at coordinate 7,943 of JBLIIW010000180.1, forward strand.
TCCCGCTAATCCGAACGGATCACCGGCTGGCATCACCGGTTTGTGTAACGGGGATGGCCGCGTGACGATCATGATGCCGCATCCGGAGCGCGTAATACGCACGCTACAGTGCTCCTGGGCGCCGTCCGATTGGGGCGAAAATACGCCCTGGCTGCGCCTTTTTCTGAATGCGCGCCAGTTCCTTAACTAACGTTGTGTGAGCTTCGGCCCTGAGATGACTTGAGCCGTGGCGGTGAGCGTCTATAATGCGCCCCCGCGACGTCGGCCAGTTGTGCCGATCTGCGGACTCCGCCCACCGCTAATACAGACTTTGAAATGCTCAATAGATACCCGTTGTGGAAGTACCTGCTGGTCC
>JBLIIW010000181.1:0-8287 GCA_047635315.1 Halieaceae bacterium
TGCCCTTCTCGTTCGGCAATATGATTTACGGTGACCTGTTTGGCGCGCTGTTTTTTCTCGCGACCTTCGTGGCGGTGCTCGGGTCTGCTGTGGCTCTGATGGAGTCTCTGGTCAGTCTGCTGATGCAGCAGGGGCATCTGCGGCGCTGGCGAGCGGCATTGGTGGTTGCCGGTCTTGCGTGGCTGTTGTCGGCGGCAGCCGTTTTGTCCCTCGGGCGCACCGGACAAGAGACGGATTGGTTCATGCAGATGGATCGGCTGAGCGCGCAACTGCTCATACCGCTGGCGGTTCTGCTGCTGACGCTGTTTGTGGGCTGGCGTATGCCGCGACCTCTACTGCGCCAGGAACTCGCTCGAGAGCCCGACATCCTCTTCGGCCTGTGGTATTTTCTGATCCGTTTCATCGCCCCACCCGTGGTCATCGCATTGTGGCTGTGGGCGTGGCTCGTTCCCTGAGTACAATTGCAGTGCTCGGCCTCATTGATTCGGCGATCGACCAGACTATGACATCGATACATCGCAGTGCCCTTCTCCCCTATAGTGACGCGGAGCTATTTCGCCTGGTGAACGACGTAGCGGCCTACCCGCAGTTCTTGGACGGCTGTGTGGGCGCCAGGGTGATTCACACGGATGCCTTGCATATGGAAGCGCGCCTGGATCTGGCCCGCGGTGGTATCGCGCAGAGCTTTACGACCCTTAATGAGCTCACCCCCAACGAGCGCATCACCCTGCGCCTCAAAGATGGACCTTTTGAGTATCTCGATGGCTGCTGGCGCTTTCAGGCGCTGGCAGACCGCGCCTGCAAGGTGTCCCTGGATCTCGAGTTTAGCGTGCGTGGGAGCCTGCTGAGTGCGGCGGCGGCGCGACTTCTGGAGCGAGTCACCAATAATCTTGTGGATGCCGTGGTGCGCCGTGCCGGGCAGGTGTACGGCTCATGAGTAACGCGCCGGACCAGCCAATTCACGTTGAGGTGGTCTACGCGGAGCCTGAGCGGCAGAAAATCATCGCGCTTGAGGTCCCCAGGGGCAGTACCGCCCTGGAGGCGGCGAGCTTGTCGGGGATCGAGGGAATGTTCCCGGAGCTCAGCCTGGATGACAGTTCGAAGCTGGGGGTTTTCGGCCATGTGGTTGGCGCATCGCAGGTGCTGAGTGACGGCGATCGGGTGGAGATCTATAGACCGCTGAAAGCGGATCCGAAGGAGGTCCGCAAAGCGCGCGCGGCGCGCGCCAAGGCGCGACGCGAAGAGGCGTCTTCTGTCGAGGGCTAAGCCTGACGCCGCGCAGGCGGTTCAGTCCGACGGCTCGCCGTCGGCGTTGCTCTGCGGATCCGCGGCTGCGGCCTCAGCGCCGCTGGCCCAGCTGGGGACGTAATGGCCATGCACATCCTGCAGCAGGCCTCCTTCAAACAGGATCACAACATTGGCTTCGCGGATGATTTCGTTCCCGTTGCGGATGGTGTAGGGGTAGTCCCAGCGATCCGGATTGAAGGTGTCCTCGGCCAGGGCGGAGCCCATGATGAAGCGAACCTGGCGTTTGCTCATACCGGGCTGGAGCTGATCTACCATCTCCTGGGTGACCAGATTGCCCTGCTCAATATCGATCTTGTACACGCCGGGGAACCCCACAAAACCGCAGGCACCGAGTCCGGACAGCAGGCTGAGGAGCAGCCCCACCCGGATCCACGCAGGAACGCGCATTCCTTTTCCGGTGCGTCGGGTTCCAGCATGGCGTTTCGAGACAAGCAAGCTATAGTGCGTCAAGAAGTAAACTTCCACTAATTCGGGAGCAATGGCATGATACCCGTCCGGAAGTCCACAGAGAAGGATCTCTCGCATGGCTTTTAGCAACCAGGACCTGCGCAGCGTCGGTCTCAAGGTCACTTTACCGCGGGTCAAGATTTTACAGCTACTCGAAGAGTCCAGTGAGAGCGCTCGGCACCTGAGCGCAGAAGACGTTTACCAGGCACTTCGAGACGCCGGGGAAGATGTCGGACTGGCCACGGTGTATCGCGTACTGACCCAGTTTGAAGCCGCCGGTTTGGTGACGCGCCATAACTTTGCGACCGGTCATTCGGTGTTCGAATTGGCCCACGGCGAGCACCACGACCATATGGTGTGTACGGAAACTGGCGAGGTGGTTGAGTTTACCGACGAGGTGATCGAAGAGCGCCAGCAGAAAATTGCCCGGGAGCACGGCTACGAGCTGGTCGACCACGCCCTGGTGCTTTACGTGCGCAAACTGGAAAGCTGAGCGCCTGTTCGGGCCTTAAGGCAGGGAGCGACCCACTCTCGCTACGCCGCCGTCCGCCCTGACTTCCGTGCGGGCTTCTTTCCCGACTTCTGTGCGACCGTCTGCGTCAGCATCTCGCGGGCATGTTCGATGGTCGCCTCAGTCATCTTCAGCCCGCCCAGCATGCGTGCAATTTCAGCGACGCGTTCTTCTTCTGTGAGCGTTTTCAATGTGGAGATGACATTGGTCTTGCCGCCGCGCTTTTCGACCAACAGGTGCTGCTTGCCCTGAGAGGCAACCTGGGGCAGGTGCGTGACGCACAGCACCTGGGCCCGGCCTCCCATATCGGCCAGCAGTCGCCCGACAACTTCGGCGACAGCGCCCCCGATGCCAACATCCACTTCGTCAAAGACCATACTCGGTACCGTACTGCTACCTGCGGCAACGACCTGCACGGCCAGACTGATTCGTGAAAGCTCCCCGCCGGAGGCGATGCGACCCAGCGGTTGTGGGTCCGCACCGGGGTTGGTGCTGATCAGTAACTCGACGCCTTCGGCCCCCTGCGGGTGCGGGTCGCCGTTCTCTCGGGCCGGCAGGTCGATGACAAAGCTGCAGTTGCCCATGGCCAGTTTTCCCAACAGTTTGCCCACTTCGCGGGTGAGTTTGCGAGCGGCTTTTTGGCGTCCGTCACTCAGTTTGGCCTGCAGCTTGGTGTATTGCGCATGGAACTGCGCCAGCTCCTGTTCCAGTGCCTCCAGACGCTCGTCACTGCTGTCCATGGCGTCGAATTCGCTGCGCAGCTCGCTGTGATGCGCCGCCAGTGCTTCGGGCATGACCCGATGCTTGCGTGCCAGTGCATAGATCGCCTCCAGACGCTCCTGTACTACCGACAGCCGTTGCGGGTTGCTATCGCAGGTAGCGAGATAATGTTGTAGTTCGCTGCGCGCTTCCTCGAGCTGTATGGCCGCTGATTTGAGCATCTCGCGAATGTTCTGTACGGCCTCTGGTGCATGTAGCTCGGGGTCGAGTTCCGCCAATGCGGCCCGGGTGCCCGAGGCGTGCTGGTCGCAGTAGTCCATGGCGGTGGACGCCTGTTGTTGTAGCGTATCTGCGTTTTCCAGGCGGCGCTGCTCGTCCTCCAGCTGCTGTAGCTCATCGTCCTGCAGCGCCAGCTCATCCAGTTCAACGACTTGATAGCGCAGCAGCTGCTCCCGGTCCGCCTGCTCATGCCGGGCGCTGCGCAGGGTTGTCAGTTGTTCATCAAGGGTTCGCCACTGGCGGGCGGCAGCAGCGACACTGCGGGCCAGTTCCTGTTGTCCCGCATAAGCGTCGAGGAGCTCCCGCTGGTGGTCGCGGCGCAGCAGTGACTGGTGAGCGTGCTGGCCGTGAATATCGATTAACAGTCCCCCGAGCGCGGCGCAGTCCTGCAGGGTTGCCGGGTGCCCGTTGATATAGGCCCTGGATCTGCCCTCGCGGGTGATTACCCGGCGCAAAATACACTCGTCCTGCGCCTGCAGGTCCCTTTCCTCGAGCCAGCGGCAGGCTTCGGGAACATCGGCGATGGCGAAGCGCGCGTTGACCTCGGCGCGATCGCTGCCGGGACGGATGGCCGCGGGGTCGGCGCGATTGCCCAGGCACAGGCCGAGAGCATCCAGCATGATGGACTTACCGGCGCCAGTTTCGCCAGTGATCACCGTAAGACCATCGACCACCTCGATTTCCAGGGCGTCGACGACTGTGAACTGGCTGATACTTATTTGCGTGAGCATGCGAGATTGACCGAGGATGATGAGAACTTATACCCCATAAGCTTTCGCGCATAAACAGCGCAATGGGTCAGCGGCGGCGTTGGCGGGCACATCTTCCACCGCGATGGCTTTGCCCTGCACGGGGACTGTGCTACAAACGTGAACAGATTCATTGTATTCGTTTACAAGTGAGTAGCCAGTTGCAGCGAGTTATAGGTGAGTAGCGATCTGTCAGAGCGATCGGGAGTCCTGCTGAAGACGCTGGTCGCCCTGCATATCCGTGGCGGGCAACCGGTGGGTTCGCGGACGCTGGGCGCGGAGGCAGGCCTGTCGCTCAGTCCGGCCACGATTCGTAACGCCATGTCGGATCTGGAGGAGCGTGGCTACCTGCAGTCGCCACATACCTCGGCCGGTCGTATTCCCACGGCGATGGGGTACCGCTTCTTTGTCGACAGTATTGTGCAGGTCCGGGACGATCTCGACGCGGCCGCCGCCAATGTTCTGCGCCAGGAATTGAATCCGGACCACAATGTCAACGCACTGGTGCATAGCGCCTCCACGATGCTCTCCTCTATCACCTCCCAGGCCGGGTTGGTCACGGTCCCGCGCCAGGGTCAGCAGCCCCTGCGACAAGTGGAGTTTCTGTCACTGTCGGGAGATCGTGTGTTGGTGATTCTCGTAGTCAACCAGCGCGAGGTGCAGAACCGTATTATTCACACGCAGCGCGTTTTCAGCGCAGACGAGCTGCGCGATGCGGCGGCACTCATCAACCAGCGTTTTGCGGGGCGTGAACTGGCAGAGGTGCAGGCAGAGGTGAATCGGGAGCTGGATGCGGCCCGCAGCAGCATTGACAAGTATCTGCAGGCGACTCTGGACCTGGCACAGCAGGCGCTGGTGGGTGACGATGTCCCGCAGGATTACCTGGTGGTTGGAGAATCCCGTCTGCTCGAGGGCGCGAGCCCCGAAGAAATGGAGCGACTTCGGGAGCTTTTTGATGTGCTCGACCGTAAAAAGGACCTTCTGCACCTGCTGGAGCGCTGCACCAGCGCCGATGGCGTGCAGATTTTTATCGGTGAAGAAGCGGGCTCGCAGGTATTTGGCGATTATTCGTTGATCACGGCGCCCTACGGCGACGGGGCGCGAAACCTGGGTGTGCTTGGTGTTATCGGACCCACGCGCATGGCCTATGACCGGGTTATTCCTATCGTCGATATCACCTCCAGGATGCTCAGCGCGGCCCTGGCCAACTGAGTCACCAGGCTGTTCTGCGCCCGCGCTGCTGTTGCCCATCGCCCACCTGTTGCCGGAGTTACTCTTGAAAACGATCTTTTACGCCCCCATCTGTGTCGATATATGTGTTTGGGCGCAGCAGATGCCTCGACGCTGGGGTAAAGCTAATACAAGGCCAGGAGAGCAGGGTGTCAGATAACAAGCCAGGGCAGACAGCTGCCGACGTTGCAGGAACGGACACTGAATTGGACGGGACCTCCGTGTCGGAGGGTATGGCCGAGATAGGGGGGATCGCCGCCGAGCAGGCTGCGGCAGAGTACGCGTCGATAGCCGGCGCGTTCGATGACGACGGTCTGATTAACGCCGATATTCGGCCCGCGTCGGGCCGCGATGAAGAGCTAGAGCGCCTGCAGGGGGAGCTTGAGGAAGCCCGCGAGGCGGTCCTGCGCGCCGCGGCGGAGGTGCAGAATACCAAGCGCCGCGCGGAGCAGGATGTAGAAAAAGCCCGCAAGTTCGCTCTGGAGCGGTTTTGCGGCGAATTGCTGCCGGTCGTGGATAACCTGGAGCGCACTCTGGAGGCCGCCAGCGGCGACGATGCGGCAGTGGGTCCGATCGCTGAAGGGGTTGACCTGACCCTCAAGAGCTTGTTCGGTGCCCTGCGCAAGTTCAACATCGAAGCGCTGGATCCGGAGGGGGAACCCTTTGATCCGCAGCTGCACCAGGCCATGAGTATGGTGGAAAATCCCGATGTTGAGCCGAACTCGGTACTGGCCGTGATGCAGAAAGGCTACACGCTGAACGGGCGGCTCGTGCGCCCCGCGATGGTCATGGTCAGCAAGGCACCCACCGCCTAGTTACCGGCGGGACCGACGGTCGACGCAGCTTTTCACGGGGCGGAGACCTTGAATTGGGTGACTTAGCGCCCATATACACAAACAGATTGCATAGATAGAGGCTGCCCCGGGGGGCGCCTCATTCAGGAGAATGGACATGGGCAAGATAATCGGTATTGACCTGGGGACAACAAATTCGTGTGTCTCGGTGCTCGAGGGCGGAGTGCCGCGCGTCATTGAAAACGCGGAGGGTGATCGCACCACGCCGTCCATTGTCGCTTACACGGAAGACGGGGAGATCCTGGTTGGCCAGAGCGCCAAACGCCAGGCGGTGACCAATCCGCACAATACGCTATACGCGGTTAAGCGCCTTATTGGTCGCAAGTTCACCGATGACGTGGTTCAGAAAGATATCTCCATGGTCCCCTACAAGATCGTAGCGGCGGATAATGGCGACGCCTGGGTTGAAGCTCGCGGCGAAAAAATGGCGCCCCCGCAGGTGTCTGCGGAAGTGCTGCGCAAGATGAAGAAGACCGCGGAAGAATTTCTCGGGGAGCCGGTTACCGAGGCCGTGATTACGGTTCCGGCATACTTTAACGACTCGCAGCGCCAGGCGACGAAGGACGCGGGCAAGATCGCTGGCCTTGAGGTCAGGCGCATCATCAATGAGCCCACAGCGGCCGCTCTGGCCTATGGTATGGATAAGGGCAAGGGCGATCATACGATTGCGGTATACGACCTTGGCGGCGGTACCTTCGACATCTCGATTATCGAAATCGCCGAAGTCGACGGTGAGCATCAGTTCGAGGTGCTGTCGACCAACGGGGACACTTTCCTCGGTGGTGAAGACTTCGACATGCGGCTGATTGAGTATCTTGCGGCCGAGTTCAAGAAAGAAAGCGGCATCGACCTGCACAACGATCCGCTGGCTCTGCAGCGCCTTAAGGAGGCCGCTGAGAAGGCCAAGATCGAGCTGTCCAGTGCACAGCAGACCGAGGTCAACCTGCCTTACATAACAGCAGATGCAACCGGGCCGAAGCACCTGGTCGTCAAGATGAGCCGTGCCAAGCTGGAGTCGCTGGTAGAGGAACTGGTTGGCCGTTCCATGGCGCCGGTAAAGATGGCACTGAAGGACGCCGATCTGTCGCCCAGCGATATCGATGATGTGATTCTTGTCGGCGGCCAGACGCGCATGCCGATGGTGCAGAAGCGGGTTGCTGATTTCTTCGGCAAGGAGCCGCGCAGGGACGTTAACCCCGACGAGGCCGTGGCCATGGGTGCCTCTATTCAGGCCGCGGTGCTGGCCGGCGATGTGAAGGACGTGCTGTTGCTGGACGTTACGCCGCTAACGCTGGGTATCGAAACCATGGGTGGTGTGGCGACCCCGCTGATTGACAAGAACACGACAATCCCGACGAAGAAGTCGCAGGTTTTCTCGACGGCTGACGATAACCAGACTGCGGTAACGATTCACGTGGTGCAGGGCGAGCGCAAGCAGGCTTCCCAGAACAAATCCCTGGGTCGCTTTGATCTGGCGGATATCCCGCCCTCACCGCGCGGCATGCCGCAGATTGAGGTGGGCTTTGACCTTGACGCGAACGGTATCCTCAACGTGTCGGCCAAGGACAAGGCAACTGGTAAGGAGCAGTCGATTCGCATCACCGCTTCGGGTGGTCTTTCGGATGAAGATATCGAGCAGATGGTGGCGGATGCGGAAACCAACGCCGAAGCTGATCGTCAGTTCGAGGAGCTGGTTACCGCGCGCAACACCTGCGAAGGTCTGATGAATGCGGCGCGCAAGACCGTGGAAGAAGCGGGTGAGCATGCCAGTGAGGACGAGAAGGCGGCGATAAATGCAGCGATTGGCGAAGCCGAGGAAGCGCTTAAGGGCGATGACAAGGAAGCGATCGATGCGGCGGCTAACAAGTTGACTGGAACGACCGGTCCGATAGCTCAGAAAATGTACGCGGCGCAGGCTGAGGAGGCGCAGGCCGCAGAGGGTGGTGCCGCTGAGTCTTCAGCTGAGAGTGCCGGCCAGGGCGACGACGCGGTTGACGCTGAGTTCGAGGAAGTCAACGACGACAAGAAGTAAACTCGCGCTGCAGGTGGCGTCTTACGCCACCTCCACAATGGTGTGAACGACGCGGGACTTGTGAGCCCGCGTCGTCATTTTCGGAGAAGGCGGCCTGACGGCTCGGAACTATGGCAAAACGCGACTATTACGAGGTGCTGGGCGTCGAACGCTCAGT
>JBLIIW010000182.1:0-8177 GCA_047635315.1 Halieaceae bacterium
TGCCTCGCCAAACCTGTACGCGCCGGATCCGGCGCTGCAGATTGCCGGTCAGAGCAGCGCCCAGATTATCGACCAGGAAATACTGTCGCGCATTACCAAGGCCCTCGATGAGGCGACGATCGACCAGTTTGGTGAAGCCCTTGCCCCCGATGGTCGCAACGCGCTGGTGCGCCTGCGCTCGCAGGATACGCAACTGCGTGCGCAGGCGGTCGTGTCCCGGGCGCTGGGGGACGGATTTATCGTCGCACTGAATCTGGCTGAGACGACACCGGACTGGCTCACGAATCTCGGTGGGCAGCCCATGAAGCTGGGTCTGGATCTCTCCGGCGGAGTGCACTTCAAGTTGGAAGTGGATGTGGTCGCAGCGGTGGAGCGGCGCATGGAATACTATCTGAATGCGACCAAGCGAGCCCTCCGCGAGGAGCGGGTGCGCGGTTTTATCGCGCTGCAGGGCGATCGGGCGCTGCTCGGTCGTTTTGACGCAGAGGCCCCGCGGGAGCAGGCGAGAACGATTATCGCAGACGCCTTTCCCGAGCTGGCACTCGACCGTGTAGAGGAGGGTGAAGATTGGCTGATTTACGCCCGTATGCCGGATCAGACCGTCGAGGAAATAATCGACTACTCGGTCAGCCAGAACCTCACAACCCTGCGTAACCGGGTCAACGAGCTGGGTGTCTCGGAGCCACTGGTACAGCGCCAGGGGCGCAATCGGATTGTGGTGGAGCTACCGGGCATCCAGGATACGGCCGAGGCCAAGCGGATCCTCGGCAAGGTGGCTAACCTTGAATTCCGACTGGTCGCCAATGCGGATGCGCCGGCATCGCAGCGACAGCGTTTTGAATATCGCAGCGCGGACCGCGCCGGAGTGACGGAGTTTCTGGAGCGTGAACTCATTATTAGTGGTGAGCGTGTGTCTAATGCGCAGGCCAGTTTTGACCAGAACGGGCGACCCAACGTACAGATCAGCCTCGACAGCGAGGGGGGCACGCTGATGTCCCGGGCGACGCGCAACAACGTCAAGCGACGTATGGGTGTGCTGTTTATCGAACGCAAGTACCGAACGCGCTACGAGCAGGACGAGAACGGCGCGGAAGTCGTCGTAAAAGTGCCCTTTGACGAGAAAAAGCTGCTCACCGCGCCGGTTATCCAGCAGGCTCTGGGGGCACAGTTTCAAATCACCGGTCTGGACAGTCCCCTGGAAGCTTCGGAGCTTGCGCTCATGCTGCGTGCCGGAGCGCTTGCGGCGCCCATTACGTTTGTGGAGGAGCGCACGGTGGGGCCATCCCTAGGTGCTGAAAACATTCGTCTGGGGGTGAAGTCAGTACAGTTCGGGCTGGCCCTGGTGGTGCTTTTTATGGTGCTGTATTACCGCGTGTTCGGAATCTGCGCGGTGATTGCCCTGAGCGCCAACCTGATGATGCTGCTCGCCTTTATGTCCCTCATCGGCGCCACTCTGACGCTGCCGGGTATTGCCGGCATCGTTCTTACGGTGGGGATGGCGGTGGATGCCAACGTGCTGATCTTTTCCCGTATTCGCGAGGAACTAGGTAACGGCTTGTCTTCACAGATGGCGATTCATTCGGGTTTTGAGCGGGCTGTTGCGACCATTCTGGACGCCAATATCACGACCCTGCTGGTGGCGCTCATTCTCTACGCGGTGGGCAGCGGGCCTGTTAAGGGCTTTGCGGTAACGCTATCCGTGGGCATTATCACCTCGATGTTCACGGCGATCATGGGCACCCGGGCACTGGTAAATCTCATCTACGGGGGTCGGCGTGTCGACAAGCTCTCGATCGGTAAAAACTTGCTGGTGGGAGCCGCTTCATGAAAGTCATTAACTTCATGGGCCGGCGCAGGCTGGCAGCACTGTTCTCGTTAATTATGATTGCTGTCGCGCTGACCTCCCTGGCTACCCGGCAGTTGGCCTGGGGACTGGATTTCACCGGTGGCACGCTGGTGGAAGTTCATTACGGCGACAGCGCAGATCTGAATGGCATCCGTGCGCAGCTTGCTGAGGCGGGCTATGACGGGGCCATTGTGGTCAGTTTTGGTACTGATCTTGATGTACTGATTCGATTGCCCGATGGGTATTCCGATGCGCAGGGCGCGCAGATGCTCACGGTGCTGCGCGGCGCTAGCGATATTGCTGTGGAGTTGCGTCGGATCGAGTTTGTAGGGCCGCAGGTGGGTGATGAGCTGCGCGAGCAGGGGGGGCTGGCTATGCTGCTTGCCCTGGGCCTCGTCATGCTCTATGTCGCCTTCCGCTTCCAGTTCAAGTTTGCGGTCGGGGCAGTGGTGGCGCTGGTTCACGACGTTCTGATTACTCTGGGGTTCTTTTCTATCTCCGGTATGGAGTTCGATCTGACCGTACTGGCGGCACTGCTGGCCGTGATCGGCTATTCGCTGAATGACACCATCGTTGTCGCTGACCGGATTCGGGAAAACTTCCGCAAACTGCGCCGGATTGACCCTCTGGAGGTCATCAATATTTCGTTGACTGAAACCTTGGGCCGCACGCTCGTGACCTCCCTGACCACGCTGCTGGTGCTGCTGGCGTTGGCTATTTTTGGAGGAGAAATGATATTCGGCTTCGCCGTGGCCCTGATCGTGGGGGTATTGGTGGGTACCTACTCGTCTATCTATGTCGCGTCCAACGCCCTGCTCTATTTGGGCGTCAGCAAAGAAGATCTGATGATCCCAGTGAAGGAAGGGGCCGAGCTCGACGATCTGTCGCCCTGACAGGAACCCCCGCGGGCCGCGGGCGCGATCAGAGCGGCGCTTTGCGCGGCTCGCGAAGGCCCTTGGTGGCCTGCAGTACGGCCTTGAAGCATTTTGGAGTACCGCAAACGATATTCCCGCTGCTCATAAAATTCTCTGAGCCGTCGATGTCCGCGACCAGGCCGCCGGCCTCGCGCACGAGCAGGGCGCCAGCGGCCATGTCCCACTCGGAAAGACCGACTTCCCAGAAGGCATCCAGACGGCCTGCGGCAACGTAAGCGAGGTCAAGAGAGGCGGCTCCGGCGCGGCGGATACCGGCACACTGGGCCGCTAATTGGGTGAGCGTTTCCGCATAAGCGGGCAGTTTTTCATCACAGTGACCCTTGAAGGGAATACCAGTGCCCAGCAGGGCGCCTTCGAGCCCCGCCAGGGGGCTGACCCGGATGCGTCTGCCGTTCAGCTGTGCGCCGCGTCCGCGCGATGCGACGAACTCCTCGCGGCGCACGGGATCCAACACTACCGCGTGCTCGAGGCGATCCCGATGCATACAGGCGATGGACACGGCGTAGTGGGGAATACCGCGAATAAAGTTGGTGGTGCCGTCGAGAGGGTCGATGATCCACAGGTACTCGGCGTTCTCGGGCCCGCTGCGTCCGGATTCTTCACCCAGTATGGCGTGATCCGGGAAGGCGCGACGCAACTGCCGAACGATTTCCGCCTCAGCCTGAATATCAATCTCTGATACGAAGTCGTTGGGGTTCTTGGCGCGCACGGCGAGGTGCTCAAGATCATCGGAGGCGCGCACGATGAACTCGCCGGCTTTGCGCGCCGCACGAAGTGCAATATTGGTCATCGGTTCCATGGAGGCGCTCTATTTGACAGCTGAAAAAGGCGGCGAAGTATAGCAGAGCCGACAGTGGTAACGGTGCCGTCTCTGCTAGACTTGTTCGCCCCTTCAGGACTTCGACCCCTAAATGGATCTCGCGAAAATCAGAATCGTGCTGGTGCAGACCAGTCATCCCGGCAATATCGGTGCCGTGGCCCGGGCCATGAAGAACATGGGCCTGATGCGGTTGGTGCTGGTGTCGCCACAGCAGTATCCGGACGAGCAAGCTACCTGGCGCGCGGTTTCTGCCAATGATGTGCTGGTCGACGCCCAAGTCGTCGACAGTCTGGATGCGGCGATCGCTGACTGCAGCTTTGTTGTGGGGACGAGCGCTCGCGATCGCCGTATACCCTGGCCTGTGCTGGACGCGCGGCGGGCTGCCGCCGAGATCGGCGTAGCGTCAATGGGCGGCGAGGTGGCGATACTCTTCGGACGCGAGGACAATGGTCTATCCAACGAGGAGTTGATGCGCTGCAACCTGCACCTGTGTATACCCACCAGCAGTGCCTACAGCTCCCTGAACCTGGCCATGGCGGTTCAGGTTGTCGCCTACGAGCTGCGCATGCGTCTGGTGGGGGATGATCTGCCCGCAGCAGCCGATGCACAATGGGACGCAGCGCCAGCTACGCAGGACAATATGGAGCGCTTTTACCAGCATCTCGAAGAGACCATCACAGACATCGGTTTTTTGAACCCGAGCGCGCCGCGACAGCTGATGCCGCGATTGCGACGGCTCTACGGGCGGGTGCGACTGGACGAAATGGAGTTGAATATTCTGCGCGGCATACTGACCGAGACGCAGAAGCACATCGATCTTAAAGCGGGTGAGGCGGCCCAAGACTGACATGAACCGACCCATTTATATGGATTACCTGTCCACCACGCCGGTGGATCCTGCGGTCGCCGATGCCATGGCCAAGTGCCTGGGTATGGACGGGATGTTTGGCAATCCCGCATCCCGCTCGCACCGTTTTGGCTGGGAGGCGGAAATGGCCGTCGAAGCTGCCCGCGAGGCAGTAGCGTCGCTGATCAATGCCGATGTGCGCGAGATCGTCTGGACCTCCGGCGCCACGGAATCGGACAATCTGGCGATCAAGGGGGTGGTGCAGGCCGCCCGGGAACGATTCCCGCGACCCCATGTGATCACTTCCGCCATAGAGCACAAGGCGGTACTGGATAGTTGTGCCGCCCTGCAGCGTGAGGGTGTGGAGCTAAGCTACTTGTCCCCGGACAATAATGGGCTGATTGGCGCGCAGGCCGTGGCGGAGGCGCTGCGAGATAACACCTGCTTGGTGAGCATCATGCACGCCAACAACGAAATCGGTACGGTCAACGATATTGCTGCCATCGCGAGTCTGACGCGCGCGGCGGGTGTGCCGCTGCATGTGGATGCGGCGCAGAGCGTCGGCAAGATTTCGGTAGACGTGCAAGCCCTGGATGTGGACCTGCTGTCCATTTCAGCCCATAAGTTGTATGGCCCCAAGGGCATTGGAGTGCTGTATCGCCGTCGCGGTCCGCAGCTGAAGGTGCTCGCGCAGATACACGGCGGTGGCCAGGAGCGCGGATTGCGCGCTGGCACGCTGCCAACGCATCAGATCGTGGGCATGGGCAAGGCCGCGGAGCTGGCGATAGAAAAACTGCCTGTGGAAGGCGAGCGACTACTTGAGCTCCGGCGCAGCCTGTGGAGTGGTATATCGGCCGTCGATGGCGTGCAGCTTAACGGCCACCCGGAGCAGCGCCTGCCGGGAGTGGTTAATTTCAGTGTTGCAGACGTCGAGGGCGAAGCGCTGCTGCTGTCTCTGTCGGAATTTGCTTTATCCACGGGTTCCGCCTGCAATTCAGCCAGTCTTGAGCCTTCCTACGTACTGCACGCGCTGGGGCTGCCCGATGCCCTGGCGCACAGCTCCCTGCGCGTTAGTCTGGGCCGCTTCACCGAGGCCGCTGATGTGCAGCTGTTCGTGCAGCGTCTGCAGGAGGTGGTGCCGCGCCTGCGCCGCGGCTAGTGTGGGCGCTCCTGAAGTCCTCCCGTAGGGTATGCCGGGGTGGCCATTTTTTGCTGAAAGCTCAGCGACTTATCTTTTTTTTAGCGGGTGCGTAGGGGCGCTAAAGTCCGTATAATCTTGCGCACTTTTTGCGACCTGCACAGGCCGCTGCCTGAAGCGTCTAGCGCGGCGCTATGGTTTTTTTGATTAATGACTCGGTTTCTGGAGAAATGACATGGCGATGGAACGCACCCTATCGATTATCAAGCCCGATGCTGTCGGCAAAAACCACATCGGCGAGATTTACGCACGCTTTGAAGGGGCTGGGCTGCGCATCGTTGCAGCAAAGATGCTGCGCCTTAGCGACGCGGTGGCCGGGGGCTTCTACGCTGAGCACAGCGAGCGTCCGTTCTATCCGGCACTGATTGAATTTATGACTTCAGGTCCGGTGATGGTGCAGGTACTAGAGGGTGAGAACGCTGTCGCCCGTAATCGTGAGCTGATGGGAGCTACCAACCCTAAGGAGGCGGCTGCCGGTACCATCCGTGCGGATTTTGCCGAGTCTATCGACGCCAACGCGGCGCACGGTTCCGATTCGCCAATCTCGGCGATGCGGGAGATCGCGTATTTCTTTGCGGCCAGCGAGCTGTCTTCCCAGGACTGAGCAGCGCCTATGAATGAGCTTATCGCCAGTAGCCAGCCAGCGCAGCGCGTCAATTTACTGGGGATGACCCGCGCGCAGCTGGAGACGTTTTTCCTGGAAAATGGGGAGAAACGCTTTCGCGCCGAACAGGTGATGAAGTGGATGCATCACCAGGGCGTGTGCGACTTTGCGCTCATGAGTAACGTCAGCAAGTCCCTGCGTGAGAAACTTGCGGTGATAGCCGAGGTGCGTCCGCCGGATGTGGAGAGTCAGCAGGACTCCAGCGACGGGACGCGCAAGTGGTTGGTGCGCGTGGGCGGTGGCGGTCTGGTCGAGACGGTGCTGATACCCGACGGTAATCGGGCTACCTTGTGTGTGTCCTCGCAGGTGGGCTGCAGTCTGGACTGCAGCTTCTGTTCGACGGGTAAGCAGGGCTTCCAGCGCGACCTCAGCGCGGCGGAGATCATCGGCCAGGTGTGGCTGGCGATCAATTCCTACGATGCGTTCCGCTCCGGGAAGGGGCGGGTGGTGACCAATGTCGTGATGATGGGCATGGGCGAGCCGCTACTTAATTTCGATAATGTAGTGGCCTCCATGAATCTGATGATGGATGATTTGGCCTACGGTATTTCAAAGCGGCGCGTAACGCTGAGCACATCGGGTGTGGTGCCGGCCTTGGATCGCCTCGCGGAGGTTAGCGAGGCGAGCCTGGCGATATCCTTGCACGCACCGAATGATGCCCTGCGGAGCCAACTGGTACCGGTAAACCGGCGCTATCCCATCGCCGAACTCCTGGCCAGTGCGCGACGCTATATCGACGCGCAGACTGACAAGAAGCGGGTGGTGACCATCGAGTACACGCTGATGGCGGGGATCAATGACGACCCGGCCCTAGCGCGCGACCTCGCTGTGTTGCTCGTGGATTTCCCCTGCAAGATCAACCTGATCCCCTTTAATCCGTTCCCAAATTCAGGTTATTCACGGCCCAGTGGCAACGCGGTGTCGCGTTTCTGGCAGGTTCTGGTAGATGCGGGCTATGTGGTGACGGTGCGCACCACGCGAGGGGACGATATCGATGCGGCCTGTGGTCAGTTGGTTGGGGAAGTTGTAGACCGCACACAGCGCAGTGCCCGGCATCGGGCGCGCCATGCTGAAGAGGCGCTTGCGGGCGCCCAGTCGTGATGTTCGCCGCGCGAATCAGCCTCTATTTACTTCTGGGCATTGTCCTGAGCGCCTGCGTCACGGAGACGGAGAGTGTATTTACCGAGAAGGCCTCGCCAGAAAAGGTAACGGCGCAGCGGGTCGAGCTGGCCAGGCAGTACATCGGCCAGGGTAACTGGGAGGACGCCAAGCGCAACCTGAAGGTTGCTGCGGCGCTCGATGATCGCAATGCGGAGGTCTTCGAGGCCTTCGCCCTGGTGTACCAGTCCACAGGCGAGTTCGAGCTGGCTGAGATTAGTTTCAAGCGGGCTATCAGTCTGGACCAGGATTTTTCCCGCGCGCGTAACAATTATGCAGCGTTTCTTTATAGCCGGGAGCGCTATGATGAGGCAGAGGAGCAGCTGGAGTTTGTCGTGCAGGACTTGCTGTACAACTCCCGTGCGCAGGCCTTTGTGAACCTTGGGCTGAGCCGGCTGCAACTCTTCAAGCCGCGGGAGGCCGAAGAGGTATTCCTGCGCGCCCTGGGGATGCAACGCGGCAATACTATTGCGCTCCTGGAAATAGCACAGCTGCGCCTTGAAGCGGGCGACAGCGCCAATGCGAAGCTCTATTATGACGAGTATCGAAAAGTGGTTCGTCAGCAGAGTGCGCGAGCCCTTTGGCTGGGGGTCCGTCTGGCCAGGGAGACGGGAGATACGGACGCCGAGAGTAGCTATGCGATGGCTCTGCGTAGTCGTTATCCTGTGTCAAACGAGTACGAGGCCTACAAGCGGACTCTGGGGGAACT
>JBLIIW010000183.1:0-8167 GCA_047635315.1 Halieaceae bacterium
ATATATTCCTTCCTCACTATTATTGCTTTACGCAAAAACAGTGTAGGGAGAAATTGCGGAATTGTAACGGCAAATTTCGTGATCTGCCGCAGAGAAGACGGGAATGCACGAACCGTTTATCGCGATAAAGGCGCTTCTCAGCTTTCCTGAGAAGCGTAGCAAGCAGGATCACTCGTACCAGCGCAGCGTGCGAGGCCCTGCTTTACTTGTACCCAGTGCCGCCGCAGACTCGGCGCCATGCCGCAGGCTCCCCCAATGCCACCCCTGAGAACTCGCCTCGCCTATGGTGCCGGAGGCGCCGTTTATGCGGTGAAAGAGGCGGCCTACACCATGTTCGTGCTGCTGTACTACACGCAGGTACTGGGACTCGCCGGCACAACGACAGGTCTCATTATTGCCCTCAGCCTGTTCTGGGATGCTATCTCCGACCCGCTGGTCGGCGCACTGTCAGACCGTCACCGCAGTCGCCAGGGCCGTCGCCACCCCTTTTTGTTTGCCAGCATCATTCCTCTGGGCCTCGGGTTTTTTGGTCTGTTTGCGGCGCCCTCAGGGGTGCAGGACTCACAGTTGCTGCTGGCGGGCTGGCTATTGTTCTGGTCTCTCTGGGTGCGCACCTTTGTCACCACCTTCTCGGTGCCTCACCTCGCTATGTCCACCGATATCACCAGCGATTACCATGGCCGCAGCCAGATACTCGGTACGCGCCTGGCATTCATGTTCCTGTTCTCGGTGCTCATGCCGGCTGTGGCGCTGGTGTTTATTTTCCCTGACAGCGGCAGCGGTGACGGCCGTTTTCTCCCGGAGAACTACCCGCTCTACGGCGCACTCTCCTGCGCGGTCTGCTGGCTGGCGGCGTCACTGAGCAGTTTCGGGACACTGCGTTACGCCACCCCCGGGACGGCGCTCAATACGTCACTACCCGAGATAGCTGCCCGGCAGAGCACCCTGAGCGAAGACCTGCTACGCACCCTGAGCAATCGTAGCTTTCGCTATGTGCTCGGTTTTGACATATCGATAATGGCCGCCTATGGCGTGATCTCCGCCCTGAACATGCTGGTGTGGACCTACTACTGGGAATTCAGCGCCTGGCAGGTGTCGATTATTCTGTCGATTCCCAGTCTGCTGGCAATCTCCCTGGTCATGCTCACCCTGCGTCCTCTGGGCCGTCGCTTCGAAAAATACGAACTGCTGCGCCTGTCCACAGTGGTGCTCATACTCAACTGCCTGTGGCTCTACCCCCTGCGCATGTTCGAGCTACTGCCGGACAACGGACACTGGCTGGTTTTTGCCCTGAACTTCCTGTTCATGCTGATTTTTATGTATTGCTTTCTCATGCGCAGCATTCAAACGCAGTCCATCATCGCCGACATCACCGACCAGCATGAGTGGGAGCACGGCCAGCGCCAGGAAGGTGGCTTCTTCGCCGCCAGTAACTTTGCCAGCAAGGTGGCCACCGTGACCGGGCCGCTCTACGGCGGGGTAGTACTGGATCTGATCGGCCTTAACGCCGGCATGCTGCCGGGCGCCGTAGGGCAGCCGGTTCTCGACGGTCTGGCCATCGCTTTCGGGCTGGGTACTATCCCGGGCATGGTCATCGCGCTGCTCTTTGCCCTGCGTATCGACCTCAGCCGGCAGCGCGTGGAGGAACTGCAGACAGCGCTGCATGCCCGAGCTACCGCCGTTACACCGCAGCTCACCGACGCATAAGGCCGGCATCGGCGTCGCACCGAACCGGCGTCGATATCGCACTGAACCCGCAGCGGCGCCAGGCAGTCCTCGCTCGGCAAAAAGAAGGGGCCATTGCCTCACCGAAAACTACGCGCGCTTGTGACAACCCCGACGCAACGGCACAATGCGCGGCTTCCATGGGACCCGGATAACACATGAATCAGGACATCTATGACACCCGAATTCTCCAGTCCCAGCCGCTGATAACGCCTTGGGTACTAAGCAGTGAGTTGCCCCTTAGCGACGCACAGGCCGAACTGGTGTCCCGCTCACGCGATGAAGTGGGCGCGATCCTTGCCGGGCGTGATCGGCGCATGCTGGTCATCGTGGGCCCCTGCTCCGTACACGATCCGGAAGCGTTGCTGGAATTTGCCAGCACCCTGAAGCAGCATTGCGATGGCCTCAGTGACGCGCTGCTTCCGGTGCTGCGCGTCTACTTCGAAAAGCCGCGCACGGTGGTCGGCTGGAAGGGCCTGATCAACGATCCAGACCTCGACGGCAGCTTCCACATAAACAAGGGACTGCGCATCGCCCGGGAGCTTCTGCAACAAGTCGCAGAGCTGGGACTGCCCGCCGCCAGCGAGTTTCTGGATACCACCTTCGGGCAGTATTACGCCGACCTCATCAGTTTTGCGGCCATCGGTGCGCGCACGGTAGAGAGCCAGATACACCGGGAGCTCGCCTCGGGCCTGTCTATGCCCGTGGGCTTCAAGAACGCGACCAGCGGCGATATCAACGTGGCCATCGATGCCATTCGAAGCGCAAACCACAGCCACTGGTTTCCATCACTGACCCGCGAGGGCACCTCGGCTATCCTGCAATCCAGCGGGAATCCCCACAGCTACCTGATTCTGCGCGGCGGAAAGTCCAGCGGACCCAATTACGCAGCACCGGCAGTAAACGCCGCGGCGGCAGCCATGGCAGCCGCCGACCTGGAGCCCGGGATCATTGTGGACTGCAGTCACGGCAACTGTGAAAAAGACGCGAGCCGCCAGGCCATCGTAGCCGCAGACCTGTGCGATCAGATAGAACAGCGACAGTCGGCGCTGCGCGGGCTGATGCTGGAAAGCCACCTCGTGGCAGGCAACCAGCCCATCGGACCCCGGGAATCCCTGCGCTACGGGCAGAGCATCACCGATGCCTGCCTGTCACTTGAGAACACGCTGCCCGTGCTGGACAACCTCGCCGCAGCGGTGCGCCGGGCGAGGTTCTAGGGTAAACCTACCAGGCATAGCCGAGGCGCACGCGGTAGGTCTGGTCAAGTTCTTCCGTTCCCTCAACGGCGCCGGTATTGAGATCAAGGACCAACTCCGCTGAAGCCTCGACGCCATAGAGCAGTGGAAAGGCAAGACCGAATGTCGTGTTCAGCACGATATTCGAAGCCTCATCGAGGTTCCAGATACCTTTGTGATCCACATACAGCCGCGAGTCACCCCCCAGATAGTTACTGCTGATGTGCACATCCCAGGTACTACCGAGGTAGTCGCGGTCCTCAGCACTGACGAAGTCTTCCGAAATATAGGCCAGGCCGGTTTCAGCCTCGAGCTTGAAGACCGGATCGCTGAAGAATTCGCGCCCTATATAGGGACCGACTGTGCTGCGCAGATCCAGATCAGCAAACAGGTCCTGTTGCAGGGAGGCGCCAGCGCCCCAGTACCAGTTGCCCGTCTGCACGCGGTCGTAGCGTGCGCGTAAGGTCCAGTTTTCCGCATTCTTGGTGCCCTGGGCCTCATTCAGCTCCCCAAAGGCATCCACGCGGAAACGATCCCTAAGACCTTCCCAGCGCGATTCGAAGCGATAATCCAGGTCATCGGTTTCCGTGTTCCCGCGCTGGCTGTTGAAACCGAAACTGGCGAGGCCGGTGAAGTTGTAGCCGTTCCCCAGCTCCCAGGGCTCCGGATTGATGCGCTTAAGCTGCGCAAGCATATAACCCTCCTCAGCCTGCTGCTCAAGTGCCAGGCGCTCGCCATCAACCTGGAGGCGCGCCGTTTCAAGCACCTGCCCGTCTTCCATCTGCAGTACCAAATCGGACTCCACCGTCATCGCCACAATCGACGACTGATCGATCGTGAGAGTGCCGGCGAAAGTCGTCTCGATGGTCACCTCACCGCCATCGGCGTCTTTAAAAGTGCCCATGACAATAGAACCGTCGCGCAGCTCAATACGGTCTGCGGCCTGCGCCGTAGCCTGCAGGAACAGGGCGACGACAAAGATAGAGCTCGCCGCGCTGCGGCAGCTTGATAATTTGCTCATGTGATGCCTCGATATATTCGATATATTCGATATATTCTGAAAAGAAGGTCAATCTTAAAAGTGCGGCTAGTTTAGCAGTCTGCTACGGATGTCAGTCCAGCACTTCCACGGTATCACCAAGGGAAAAAGACGCCCCGGCCCCGGCAATCGCATTCATCCCAAAGTAAATGACGCCAGCGCGCCGGCGGTACTGGGCGAGGGCGCGATTGATCAGCGGATCTCGAGCCGCGGTGTGCTGATCAATAGAAGGGACCGCACAACGCGAGCAGGGCTTAAGCAAGCTAATCGTTGCAGCTCCGATGCGCAGGCTGCGCCAGCCGTCCTCCGCATGCGGCTGGGCACCACTGATCACCAGATTGGGGCGGAAGCGGTCCATGGGTACCGGCGCGGGCAAGCGCTCATTGAGCCTATCCAGGGACTCCTGGCTGACGATCAGCAGGGGAAATCCGTCTGCAAAGTTTAATAACTGACTGCTTGGCGCATAGCCCGGCTCAACGCCGCGCATGGCATCGTCCGGGTAGTACACAAGTCGCAGGGGCTGGGCGAATCGTTCGCTCAGCCAATCATTAACAGCAGTCGCCGCCAGCGAGGCGGCCACCGTATCCTCCCAGACCCTGACAATTAGCCGCTGGCCGCCCGGATCGGGTGTTTCGACCGCGATATCTTGCCCCTGGTAGCGGAGCCGCAGGCCGCCGTCGAGCAGACTCACTTCCAGCAGTGCCATGGCAGGCAAGTGTCTCTGACTCTGGAAACGACCCGATTCATCGACCAGCATCCAGCGCCGATCACCCGCCAGTCCAAAACGATCCATCTGCGCGGCCTGCAGCGGCGCTCCGCGCGCGGACTTCAGCGGGTAGCGATAGATGCCGCTGAGTACCAGACCACTCACTGCTCCAGCTCTAATGCCGGGACCAGCGCCAGGAGAAAATCGTGTAGGCCACTCGCTGTATCGGCTTCCGTCAGCCCCAGGCGCACCACCACCAGTTCCCACTGGGGAACCACAATCACACTTTGCCCGGCATTACCGCTGGCAAAGAACAGGGAGTCGGGCAATCCCGGAAAATTCACACCCCCGGTGTTCAACCAGAAGCCGCGGCCGTACTGCCCACGAGGGTCCGAGTCTCGCGGCATCACTGATGCGCGCAGCCACTCATGCCCCAGCAAGATGGAGCGGTCGTGCCAGGCATCCAGCCACAACTGCCCCACCGCAAGCCAGTCTCGCCCCGTGAGGTTGGCGTAGCTGGAGCCAACCTGAACGCCACTGGCATCGGCCTCAGCCACTAGCGACCGCAGGCCCAGAGGCTCACTGAACTGTTCCCGTATCCACTGTGCATAGGGCTTGTCCAGTGACCCCTGCCACACTTTGCTGGCCAGAACCGTGTCACCGCTGGAGTACGCGAAGCGCTCCCCCGGCGCCACAGCCTGCCCGACGGCCGCGGGCACCGTCCACATGGCCGGCTCCCGATAGAGCATATTGGTGACATCGCTGCCCGGGCCATAGACCTCCGCAAAATCGAGCCCGCTCTCCATCTGCAATAGATGCAGCAAATTCAGGCGCGGATCGATTCCCTCCGCCGCGGCCTCGTCGGCGAGCGCCTCGCGCACGGACAGCTGTGGGTCAAGCGCCCCGCGCGCGGCCTGCATCCCCACCCAGGTCGCCATGAGGCTCTTGTTCATGGACCAACCCTGTAGGCGCGTGCCGCCGGTGACCGGTTCCGCGTAGCGCTCGGCAATGCGCTCGCCTCCTCGCGATACGAGTAGAGCGAGCGTGTTGCGACCGCCCCCAGAGGGCTCAGCAAAAGCCTTGTCGTAGGCTGGACGAAGCGTCGCGGGAACGCCTGCCTCCCTCCCGGACACAGGCACAGGCACAGGAGCCAAGGGTGGCGAGCCGCTGGCCTCGCTGTGCAGGGAGCAACCCCCGGACCGGGTGTGAACCGCCCGCGCCGTTGCCCCCAGAAATTTCGCCTCCGCAATGCCGGCCTGTCGATCGACAGAAAACTCCAGGGACGATCGTGCGGGTCCAAGGATGGCCAGTCGCGGCAGAATGTCGCGCTCAAGCACGAAGCTCTCCGGCAGAGCGGCAACAAAAACCCCGGAACAGAGCTGCTTGGCACCATAGCCCAGGGCAATCTGCAGGTTCTCCCGGAGTACCACGGACAGCACCGCCAGCGCAGTTACCAGTAGCAACACCGCAAGCCTGCCTGATACTTTCATGCCCATATCCCGTATAGCTGTTGGAGAAGTGGCGCCCATTCGTGAAAGGCGTCCTGATAGAATGCCCACCCTCAGGAGGAACAGCAATGAGTGATCTGGACTACGACCTTTTTGTAATCGGCGCCGGCTCTGGCGGTGTGCGCGCAGCGCGTATGTCTGCGGGCTTTGGGGCCCGCGTTGCCATCGCCGAAGACCGCTATATAGGGGGCACCTGCGTGAACGTTGGCTGTGTCCCCAAGAAGCTTTATGTGTACGCATCCGAGTACGGTAAGGCCTTCGAGGATGCCCGCGGCTTTGGCTGGTCCAGCGAAGGCAAGGGCTTTGACTGGTCTACGCTTCGCGACAACAAGAAAACCGAGATATCACGGCTTAACGCGATCTATCGCCAGATGCTGGATAGTGTTGATGCGGATCTCATCGATGGTCGCGCTCGCATCATCGACGCGAACACCGTGGCCGTGGGCGATCAACATTTCACCACCCGGAAAATCCTGATTTCCACCGGTGGCTGGCCCTATAAACCGGACTTCCCCGGCAACGATCTGGCGGTGAGCAGCAACGAAATCTTCGATCTGGACAAATTCCCGGAACGCCTGCTTATTTTGGGCGGCGGGTACGTCGCCGTGGAGTTTGCGGGCATTTTCAATGGGCTCGGCTCACAGGTCACGCAGATCTATAGAGGGCCGCTGTTCCTGCGCGGTTTTGACAGCGACATCCGTGCCCACGCCGCACAGGAAATCCGCAAAACCGGTGTCGATCTACGTTTCGAAATCAACGTTAGCGCTGTTCGCGAAGTCGCCGGGGGACTCGAGGTATCACTCACGGATGGCAGCAGTATCGAGGTCGACACGGTGCTCTGCGCCGCTGGTCGCCGAGCTCACCTGGATGGGCTCGGCCTGGAGAACACCCAGGTCGCACTCACCAGCCACGGCACGATCGCGGTCAACGAGCAATTTCAGACCGCCGAGCCGAGCATCTTTGCCCTGGGAGACGTTATCGGCGGTATGGAACTGACGCCCGTCGCCCTGGGCGAGGGCATGTCTTTCGCACGCCGCGAATTCGGCAGCCAGGAAAAGCCGGTGGATTACGACTTCATCCCCACGGCAGTGTTCTGCCAGCCCAATATCGGCACGGTCGGTTTTAGCGAGGGCGAGGCACAGATCGAGTTTGGCGAAATCACCCTGTACAAATCGACCTTCAGACCCATGAAGCACACTATCAGCGGCCGCGATGAAAAGACCTTCATGAAGCTGATTGTTGACGACGCGACAGATCGTGTGGTCGGCGTGCACATGATGGGCCCGGACGCCGGAGAAATCGTTCAGGGTATTGCCATCGCCATGAAAGCTGGCGCCACCAAAGCGCATTTCGACAGCACCATTGGCATTCACCCGACCGCCGCCGAGGAGTTCGTGACCATGCGCGAGCCCTGGGGAGATGACTGAGCGATCCATAGGTGGCCGTGAAAATGACGCCTGAGTCCGGCGATCTTGCAAGCAGGCGGCGAGCCCGGCAGTGAGCGCAGAGCCCTGGCAGCTACTGCTGCTTGCCTGCGCGGGAGTTGCCGCCGGCTTCCTTAACGTGATGGCCGGAGGCGGCTCACTACTGACCGTACCCATCATGCTTTTCCTCGGCCTGCCGGGTCCGGTCGCCAACGGCACCAACCGCGTCTCCATCATTGCGCAGAATATCGTTGCGGTTCGCACCTTCTTCCTCCGCGGCTTTGCGGACTTCCGACTAAGCCTCACCCTGTCCGCAGCGGCGATTCCCGGCGCCGTACTCGGCGCCCTGCTGGGCGTCAGACTGGAAGGCGCCTGGTTCGACCGCATACTGGCGCTGGTGATGCTCGGAGTGCTGGTGCTTATGCAGCTACCGGCCAGCAAGAGCCAAGATGGTGGCCAACCGCTGACCCGCCGCAAACTAATCGCTGGACACTGCCTGATGTTCGGCGCAGGCTGCTGGGGCGGTTTCA
>JBLIIW010000184.1:0-8143 GCA_047635315.1 Halieaceae bacterium
CAGTCCCTGGAGGATCTGCTCGCAGAAGAGGGTGTCAGCACCCTGGCGCCTAACTTGAGTTTCGGCGTGGAAGCCCGCGAGAACGCCTTCAGCTGTGCGGCACAGGCGCGGCAGGACTTCGCTGGCACACAGGCGCTGCTGCCGCGCAGAGTCGGGTTTCGCTACTGCGAACAGGCCACAGTAAGTGCCGGGAGTTTTTTGTCTTACTATGAGAAGCTGGATAGCCAAGGTACCCCGCAGCTGCCAGGGGGCACATGGCGCCCCACGCCGGTCATCACGGGCAGCCGCGACGAGGTCGCCGGCGATCTCAGGGCAGCCCTGGAAGCACTGGCAGTAAAGCTCCCCCGCACGCTACAGTTACAAGAGATTGAGGGAGCCGATCATTTTTTTCGCGATCTTTACGCGGATGAACTGGTCGAGCTGGCGATAGACTTTATAGAGCACGAGCCGTAATCGATGACATGCTGAAACTATTCTTCAACAAGCGACACCTTCGAGCAGCCATTCTGGGCCGACTCTCAGCATTGCTGCTGATGGCTCTTTGCGCGGGACCCCTGGCGGCGCAGTCACTGGCGCAGCCCGAAGTCATCGGCTCATCCTGGGTGTATCGGACCCAGGGGCTTTACCACAACGTAAAGACCGACCTGGTCGACGCTATTGAGAATGAGGGGTTGGTCATCTCCTACACCGCGCATCTGGCGAGCATGTTGCGGCGTACTGCAAAAGCCACCGGTGCATCCCAGCAGGTCTATGAAAACGCCGAGTCAGTGCTCTTCTGCAAGGCCGACCTGACCTATGAACTCACCGTGCGCAACCCGCACAACCTGACCCTGTGCCCCTACAGCATTTCCATTTACGCGCTGACGCGGGAGCCGGGCACCGTGTTTTTGAGCATACGTGCACCAGAGATGGAGCAGGCTGACTATGCGGCCATCCACCAACTACTTGAGCATATAGTGAGCGCAACGCTCGCCTGGTAAGCGCCCTCAGAGGAGTTCGCCGCGGTAATCCACGATGCCGGGATTGCCGCGCACATTGATCAGCGATGGCGATTCCAGACGGTCAATACGCACGTTCTTGCGCGCTCTCAGGTAGCGGGCAACCACTTCCCAAACAGGCTCACCAGAAGACTGGCTGCCCACTGTGGCCCAGCCCGCGACTTTGTAGCTCGCGTTATCGCTCATGCTCTTGCCATCCGCGAGGGTCATCGCCGACACGCGTTGACCCATGGCCGCAGTCGGATCAAGTCGGTAGCTGAAACCGCCCGTGCGCACCATATCGCCACCCTGCTGGTAGTAGGGGTCAGCATTAAAAAGATTGTCAGCCACGCTTTCTAGCACTTCTCTGAGCTGTGCGCCGGTCATTTCCCGTACGTAGGTTTCCGGATAGGTCATGCAGGTTTGATCGAGGAGCCGGTCCATAGTGATCTTATCGCCCGGCATGACCGTGGTGCCCCATCGGAAACCGGGCGACAGGGCGATCTGCGCATCCAGTTCCGCGCGCAGCGCATCTACGATGAGCTGATCGAAGCTGCCATTGAAATTGCCGCGCCGGTAGAGCAACGAATCGGCGACGGCCAACTCCTCCTCCAGAACTTCCCGATACGGTGCGCGCACCGCGTCTATATGCGCTTGCATGCGGCGGTCTGCGGGCAGCAGATCGGAGAACACCGGCAGCAGCTTATAGCGATAGCCACTGATTCCCTGGCGGCCGAAATCAATATCCAGCACCCCCAGGAATTTACCGTTACTCCCGGCGTTGGTCACCACCGTGCGGCCGCCGCTGTTGGCGACTTCGATGGGGCGAGGCATGCCATCGTGCGTATGCCCACCGAGAATAAAATCAATACCGGGGACGCGACTCGCGAGCTTGAGATCAACATCCATACCGTTATGCGACAACAGCACAACCGCGTCGGGGTGCTCCTCCTCGCGGATAGTTTGCAGCAGCTCGGCGAGTTCCTCCTCGCGAATACCGAAGGTCCAATTGGGAATGAAGCGCTTCGGGTTGGCAATCGGGGTATAGGGGAATGCCTGGCCGATCACCGCTACGCGCCGGCCCTGCAGCTCGCGAAGGGTATAGGGTTTGAAAACATGGCCGCTATCCTCGTCATAGACAGGAACGCCATCGAACAGCGCGTCTTCCGTTGCATAGGTGTTCTGCGCCAGAAACTCGCCGCTGAAGGCCTCTGCATTGGCCAGCACCTCCTCTTCCTTATAGGTAAATTCCCAGTGCCCGGTCATGACATCCACACCAAGGATATTCGTCGCCTCGACCATGTCGCGACCCCGGGTCCACAGCGCCGTGCCCGAACCCTGCCAGGTATCACCGCCGTCCAATAGCAGGCTGCTGCCCTGGGCAACGCTCCCACGAAGCCGGTCTACCAGGGTCTTCAGGTGTGCAAAGCCACCCACCCGTCCAAACTTTTCCGCTGCGGCGCTAAAATCCATACAAGTGAAAGCGTGCATCTCTCGCGGGCTTATCTTGCCGAGCTCTGCCAGTAGATTCTGTCCCACCACATGGGGCCAGCGCCCGTAGGCCTGGCCCAGTCCAATGTTGACATTGGGCTCGCGAAAATGGACCGGCAACAGCTGCGCATGCGTATCGGTCATGTGCAGGAGACGCGCACTGCCAAAGGGCTTCAGCTCGTAAAGCGCCTGGCTGCTCGCCTGTGCACTGCCCAGGTAGGCAGCGCTGCCCGCGGCGGCCGCACCCTGCATGAGCAACTGAATAAATTCTCTACGATTCATGGAATCTCTACGTCTCGCAGATAAAGGAGCGGCCCCCTAGTGTTGGACAACCCGGCTCTCCCAGGCGGTCGCCTCTCGCCTGGCCTGCTCCAGGGACTGCCCGGCAGTCAGCAGCGCGCGCGCAGACAGCGCCTGCGCCGCCTCCAGATCACCCGCAACCAGAGACTCCCGGGCCTCCTGCAGCAACGGTTCAGTAACCGACCAACCGTGTTCAAGTTCAAGGGCCTGCTGGTGTAGCTCGGCGGCCCGGTCCAGAGTTTCCAGTACCGCGTCCTCCGGGCTCTCGGCGGCACTCGCAGGCGCGGCTATAAAGGGATCCGCAGATGCCGTGGCAAGCACAACGATGATGGCGGCTAATAATCGGTTCATGGGCGAGAGACTCCGTTTCATTTGCGCGAGGCCGGCCCATTCAGCGCCATGCCGTTGCTCATGTAGCCCAGGAAATACTCGAGATTTCTATAGGCGGGGCTCTGTGGCAGCAGCGGCACCGCCCGCACCTGTGCATTGCATTCCATAAAGCGCTTGTGCAGGGGCCCCACTTCCTTCCATTTCAACCGGTACACGGGCCAGTGAGTCGCATGCCCAAGAGCGCTACTCAGGCGCTCCGCGCGCAGCATGTTTCCCACCATTTGCACATGGCAACTGCTGCAGGCAAAATTCAGCTGTCCCCGGCGGGTGTAGAAAAAACGTTTCCCGTCTTCATAAGCCGCGAGCGCGCGCGGATCTTCCGGAATTTCTATGGCCAGAGGTTCATCGCGCGATTCATAGGCGATATAGGCGGTGAGCGCGCTAATGTCCGTGCCAAGATAATCCCAGGGCTCCCCACCGGCAGCTTCCCGGCACCTGTTGAGGGTCTGCTCAAGCGTTACAACCTCGCCGCCAAGCGGGTCAAAACGCGGATAGCCCTGCTGTATCGCCGGCGCATCCTCACCGAGGCAATCCGCATAACTGCTGCCATCGGCCAACGGTGTGTCGTAGATATCGGCCCCATCGTCGATGGCGATCTCATAGGGAGGAAAGTCCTCCATCTCGAGCCATTGCGCGCGCTTGCCCGCATCCAGTGCATAGGCACCGTCAACATGGGCATCCAGAGCAATCTGGGGGAAGCGCTTCTTGTAATAGTCACGAAAGGCTTGCCGGTCATCTTCAGGACCCGCTATCACCGCCGTGGCAATGCCAAGTGCAGCGATGAGACTTGTTAGGGTTTTTATCATGGTCCGCGTCCTCGGCAGGTCTACGACTTACTTCTTGGCCTTCAGCTTCAGCTCGCCGGAGGAGCTGTTACCAAGGTTGTCGCGCCAGCTCACTGCAATCAGGTCGCCAGCACTGGCTTCCTTTACACGGAAACCAAAGTAGGGATCTCCGGAGACCGATGCACCCCATTCGGCGCTCATGAAGACCTCGCCGTTGTGCGTGCAGGTGACGGTCTCGATGTAATGCGCGGGTATAGGATTGCCATCGATATCCTTGCGCACACCCGTTTCCATGGGATGTGGCATCAGGCATTTAACTGTGGCCTCGCTACCCTTGAGGCGGCCGCGGATTTTTACCGGTTTTACGTCCATGCTCTTACTCCTGTGTAGGTCACTTCAGCCGCCGCAGCCGCCAAGCGTTACCTTGACGTTTTTGGTTGCAACGTAGAGGCCACCCTCTGTTTCAACGATCGCCCTCACATCGGAGCTCTCGCCCATCTTGATGCGGGTCTTGAACTCCGGCACGGCACCGGGCATAAAATGAAAACGGGCCGACAGGGGATTCGGATTCGCATCGACAAACAGCGAAATCGACTTCACACCCTCCATCCCATCAGCGCTGACGGTCACCGGAACGATAGATCCATCCTCGGCAATGTTCGGCACCTTAAAGGTAAAAGCATCGCTTTCCTGCAGCGGCCTGTCACCAAAGAGCAGCTCAAGCGCTGCATCCGACGACCTGGCCTTAAACGCCTCATCGCTGCGTGCCAGTGCCCCCAGTGGGACTGCGGCAAAGGCGGCGAGTGCGAGCAGGGCCTGGGTGAAACGGCGCCGCGTGAATGATCCCTTCATGGGAGAGCTCCTGTATCTTGAGTTTTTACAATGAATGAATGTAGTCGACCAGGAGTTCGAGCTCCTGATCGCTGAGAATGCCGTGAGCCCCATAGGGCGGCATCACAGTATTGGGGTTGCGCACTCGCGGGTCGGCGATCTGCGCTCTCAAAACCGCGCGCTCGGGAAATCGTAATTTCATCTGCAGCAGGGGCGGCCCACCATTGCCCACCATCTCGGCGCCAGCCGCCATATGACAGGAATAGCAGTTGCCGCGACTGCGATCGGACGCGACGGCCCTGCCCGCGTCCAGCGCGGCCTGATCGACCGCCGGTTCCAGCGCATGCGCGGGCGCGCTGCCAGCGCCCAGAGACAGTAGGCAAGCGGCCAGGCAGGCCCTAAAAGAATCCCGCAGACGGACTGAACAAGACATGCTGTTTTTCCTCACTGGCTGTGCTCCACAATATAGTCCACCGCGAGGCGAACCTCCGCATCCGGAAGATTCACGAAGCCACCCTTGGGCGGCATGATGCCGCTGTCGCCCGCATAGCCTTCAATGGCATGACGGTAGAGCAGGTCCATACCCCGCTCGACCCGCAATCCCCAGGCCTTACTATCACCGGACACGGGCGCGGCACCAATACCCTGGGAATGACAGAGGGCACAGTGCCGCTCGTAAATGCCGCTGCCGGTCAGTGTGGTGACAACCGCGTCTTCCTCTGGCTCGACTTCCCGGTACAAGGCATCCGGTCCGCGCTCTGGAACATACGCCGCTGCCTCAGAGCGGATACGTATCTGCTGCGGATCACGGCAGCGCTTCATGCAGCGCCGGTTAGCTGTATCCGGTCGCTGATCGGGAATAAAGTTGTGTTCATTGGGCAGACGCACGCTGCTCAGGTTGTCCTGGCTCAGTACAAAGTCATAGTCGACAATATCGTTAAGGTGGAGCACGTAGGCCGTTATTGCGTAAACCTCGTCATCGCTCAGGGACTCGGGCTGGGTAAAAGGCATGGCCCGGTGGATGTAATCCCAGAGTGAACTGGTATAGCGCCAGTAGCTGCCCACGGTCTTCTTGGGCCGCGGGTCCGCAAGGCTGCCAGCACCCCCCGCAAGCGCCGGATAACCACCCACACTTTCCCCAAAGGAGCCGTGGCAGAGCGCGCATTGGTCCTCGTAAAGTTTCTCGCCGTCTTCTACAGAACCCTCCCCGGGGGGCAGTCCCTGCCCATCCGCGCGTACGTCGATGTCCCAACCGGCTATCTGCTCGGGGCTTGCCGCGCTTCCATAGCCGAACTGACCCGTGTCGGCGGCCTGTACGCCGCTAACACCCAGGCATAACAGGGCCGCGACCCCAACGCGCAGACACTCAGGAAATCTGGACATTGACCACACTCCCGTCGCTATTGAGTTTCCATGTATGTATCGCATTCTTGTGATAAATCGAGGACATTCCGCGCACATCACGGAGCTGGCCATAGGTCGGCTGCACGTAGCCGGTGTCATCCACCGCGCGGCTCTGCAGCAGCGCCGGATTGCCGTTCCAGTCCCATTCAAGGCCAAAGCGGGTGAGCGCCCGCGGCTCCACCACGGAAGTGAAACGCGCCTCGCGCCAGTTGACGCCACCATCAAAGGACACGTCCACATGCTTTATGCGTCCGCGACCCGACCAGGCGAGACCCTCGACCCAGATCTTTCCGGGTCGCCCCAAGGGCTTCTCCGGGCAGGGATTGGTCAGTACAGAATTGGCTTCCTGTACAAAGCTGAATTCCCTGGCCTTGCCGCTTGGGAGAAGATCCGTGTACTTGGAGGTCTCCTCGCGGTGATACCAGGGCTGATCGCCGACCTCGAGGCGGCGCAACCATTTAACACAGGTATTGCCCTCCCAGCCGGGGTTTATAAGCCGCACCGGATAGCCCTGCTCCGGGCGCAGGGCCTCGCCGTTCTGCGCAAATACGATGAGCGCATCATCAAGAGCCTTTTCCATGGGAATACTGCGACTCATGTGCGAACCATCGCTACCCTCCGCGAGAATCCAACTGGCGCCTTTTTGCACTCCACATTCTTCGAGCAGCGTGGACAGCAACACGCCGGTCCACTCACAGCAGGCGAGCATGCCGTGGGAGAACTGTAAACGATCCATCTGGGCCGCCCGCCACTCCATACCGCCGTTTGCCGGACACTCGAGGAAGCGGATCATGCTGACCGACGGGAAGCGCATCAGCTCGTCCATGGTGAAAATCAACGGGCGGTCGACCATGCCGTGAATCATCAGGCGATGGTGATCGGGATTCACATCCGGCAGACCCGCGTGGTAACGCTCAAAAACGACCCCACTGGGGGTGATGATGCCCTTCAGATCCGCCAGCGGTGTAAAACTCACCGAGGCAATCTTGTCGGCAGTCAGCCATTCCACCGTGCGGCGCTTCACATGCGCCTCGTGGACCGAAGGTATACCGTAAGGATTGGTGTTTACGCTGGAACCCAGACTGCGGGTCCAGGAGGGCACGGCTGGCGGCACGCCTTCGCTCGCCGCAGCGCCGCCAGCGGCGGCCAAGCCCGCACCCCCGAGCAGCGCCATACCGTTCTTCAGGAAACTTCGCCGGTCCCTGGCGCCAAGCTTTTCACCGGACTCGGCGACAGACTGGATCAGTTGATCCAGCTCGCGTTGCTTCTGCATCATGTCTTCCTTTCTTATTAAATCGCTGTTCTCATGGCAGCGCAGCGTGGCCCTATGCTTTTTAGTATATTAAAATTACTATATATAACAACCGGAGTGTTATGGATCTTGAAAAAATGCAGAGTTCGGCG
Source organism: Halieaceae bacterium (assembly GCA_047635315.1). GTDB lineage: Bacteria > Pseudomonadota > Gammaproteobacteria > Pseudomonadales > Halieaceae > Congregibacter. Next base: position 7,583 of record JBLIIW010000184.1, read on the forward strand.
GCAGGTGTAAGCGACCTGCTTAAGCTGCTGGGTCACCCGCATCGTCTGATGGTCTTGTGCCAACTCAAGTTCGGGGAACAATCCGTGGGCGAACTGTCCCGGAATGTGGGCATCAAGCAGTCGCCTCTCTCCCAGCACCTGGCGCGGATGCGCCACGAGGGCGTGGTAACCAGTCGCCGGGATGCACAGACTATGTACTACGCGATCGCCGACCAGAAGGTGGCCCAAGTCATTTCCGTGCTCTATGAGCTCTATTGCGAAGAGAGCGCAGATTAGCCCCACCCGACCGTGCGCACCGGGCCACGAGTACCTGCCGGTGCGCCATAACGGCTGTAAAAGTTGATGCGAGTCGTGTACAACGACCGTAATTAACAATATCTTAATATTTGAATGCGCGCGAATGGACATCGCGCAGCAACCTGATAGTAATTATAGAAAGGGACTGTTATGCCTGGAATCAACCACTTTTGTACAGGTGCTATTTCCGCTGCACTGCTGTTTTCCAGTAGTTCCATGGCCACCAACGGCTACTTTACGCACGGGATCGGCACCCACAACAAG
>JBLIIW010000185.1:0-8027 GCA_047635315.1 Halieaceae bacterium
GCGTAGTAAAACCGCACTTTGATCAGCCCGTTCCCAGGGCACCATAGGGTACTGGATAGCTTGGCAGACGGAGCATAGCGGCTGCTACCGTCGGTGTGGCTACCGGTCGGCCATAGTGCGCAGCCAGCGCCACCACTTCCTCCACAAGCGTTACGTTAGTGGGTGAGCGATCGCCGGCAAAGGGTTCAAGGCCAACCTGCACGTGTCCGCCGCGCTTGATCGCCTCCTCCGCGATACCGCATCCCACACAGTCGTCGCCGAAACTCGATACCAGCCAGGGCAGGTCGCAGTCACCCATCATTTGCAGATAAGCGTCCAGACTGCTGGCCGTGGGGGGCAGGCCAAAGGGCAGCGTATCGCCCGAGAAATACAGTTTGATCATGCCCCCGGGGGGAAGCTTGCCCGCCCGGTAGTAGGCGAGGATGAACTTGAGGAATCCCGGTTCGAAGATCGAGATGCTCAGTCCGATGCCGAGGCGCCGGCAGGCCTCGACGTAGTATCGCGAGTCCGCCATGTCGTTCCTGTACAGATAGGTACTCGGCGCGAACAGGCCGTCCTCGTCCAGGAGCGACAGGTTGAAGGTTCCCGGATCACACAGTCCCTGTGCCAGCAGGCCCTCCGCGGCCATACTTTCGATATGGGCGTAGCGCAGTTCCACGGCAACGCCTTCCTGACCTACCGGCATCGTTGGTGTAAGGATGGCGTCCGGCCGTTGCTCCAGCAACTTGCGCCAGGGCCGTGCGTATTTTTCCGCGTCGAGGATACCGCTGCCGCCGATGATCGGCTCGTCCGTGTGGTTGTGAATCAGCGCTGCGCCCGCCTCCATGCAGGCTAGAGCGTCGCCCACGATTTCTTCGTCGCTATAGGGAACTGCCGGATTAACCGTCTTGCTGGTATTCCCGTTCAGGGAGGCTTCGATGATCAGCGGAATACCCGCCACTGTTGAAATAGTCACTTTCCGGTCCTGCAGTAAGAGTCTGTGGAATCAGCAGACGCGCCAGAAATTGTGCCCCTGGGCGATCTGCAGCCAATTCCCGTGGATAGTAGCTTAGTTGTTGCACAGCTGTAGCTGTAGCCGCGTGGCGTGGCGCTGGGCGCGGTGATAAATGTCTGCAACAATCTTTAGTTGCACAAGCAGCGGAGACCAGAAACGCCATGAAGACGAATACGCGCCGAACAGTAGTGCTCTTGCTGGCGGCCATATTGCCAGCTACCGGCCTGACACAGGCCCCCGGCGATTTGCCCGCGGCGGAACCTGCCGCCGTACGTTTCTCTGTGCGCTTTGCTGAGGGGCTGAGCGAGCTCCCTCAGGATGGCCGCCTGCTGTTGATGCTGGCTAATTCGGAGCGGGAGGAGCCGCGCTTCCTTATCGGCAACTCCCCGGATGCGCAGCTTGTTTTCGGGATGAACGTGCAGGACTGGGTCGCCGGCGAAGCCATCACCGTTGACGCTTCGGCCCTGGGCTTTCCCATCGAGACGCTTGAGCAGGTGCCGCCGGGTCGCTACTTCGCTCAGGCGCTGCTGAATCGCTATCGCGACTACCAGCTCGCTGACGGGACCGTGCTCAGCCTGCCACCGGATCGGGGCGAGGGGCAGCAGTGGAACCGCAAGCCGGGCAATTTCTATTCTCAGCCGGTAGCGGTAGAAATAACCGCCGGGGGTACGGAATTCAATCTGCTGCTCGATCAACTCATTCCCGCGATCGAAGCGCCTGATGACACTCCGTTCGTGCGCCATGTGCGCATGAAAAGCGAGCTCCTTTCGGCGTTCTGGGGTGAAGATATCTATCTCGGCGCTCACGTGCTGCTACCCGGGGGTTTTGCACAGCACCCCGAGGCACGCTATCCGCTGATGGTTTTCCACGGCCATTTTCCCGGGGACATAGGCGCCTTTCGCACAACGCCCCCGGACCCTGATCTGGAGCCTGAATACAGCGAGCGCTTTGCTGTGGAGGGCTACAATATCGTGCAGCAGCAGGAAGCCTACAATAACTACCTGAGCTGGATCAGCGACGATTTCCCCCGTTTCCTGGTCATTGAAATCCAGCACCCGACGCCCTATTACGATGATTCCTATGCGGTTAACTCTGCCAGCCAGGGCCCCTATGGCGATGCGATCAACTACGAGCTGATTCCTTTTATCGAAGAGCAGTTCCGCGCTATCGGCGCAGGATGGGCGCGCTTTACGTATGGTGGCTCCACCGGTGGATGGGAGGCCATGGCCACGCAGGTCTTCTACCCGGATGAATTCAATGGTGCATTTATCGCCTGCCCCGATCCCATCGATTTTCGCGCGTTCACGGGCATAAACATCTACGAGGATCGCAACGCCTACTTTTATGACAGCGACTTCCAGTCCCTTGCGCGCCCGGGCCACCGGGATTACCTGGGCAATGTTCACGGCAGCGTGGGCGATTACAACCGGCTTGAGCTGGTTCTGGGGGACAGGGGCCGTTCGGGTCAGCAGTACGACATATGGGAAGCAACCTACTCACCCATGGGTGAGGATGGCTACCCCAGACGTTTGTGGGACAAGGTCACCGGTGATATCGACCCGGAGGTAGCGGCTTACTGGCGCGAGAATTTTGATCTGCTCCATATCCTGAAAAGAGACTGGGATACGCTCGGGCCCCGGCTCGAAGGCAAGCTACATATCTATGTGGGGGATATGGACAACTATTACCTCAACAATGCGGTGTATCTGGCCGAGGAATTCCTCGAGGGTACGGAGAATCCCTACTACGGTGGGGAAGTCGACTACGGTGATCGTGCGGAGCACTGTTGGAACGGTGACCAGGAGAACGGCAATCACCTCTCCAGGCTGCGCTACAACACCATGTACCTGCCGAAAATCTTGCAACGCATCGAGGAAACGGCGCCTGCGGGGGCTGACTTGAGCAGTTGGCGTTATTGACCTGCGCCGCTCTATGAGCGACGCAGGCTTTTGGCCTGGTTAGCGGCCGGTCACCTGGTGGCCCCGTCCGTGTTGTCGAAGCGACCGAGGTTCATGACTTTGCTCCAGGCTGCCACGAAGTCCGTGAGGAATTTTTCCTGTGAGTCGCTGTAGGCGTAGACCTCCGCCACGGCGCGCAGTTCTGAATTGGAACCAAACACCAGGTCGACCTCTGTAGCCGTCCACTTCATTGCCCCCGTGGTCCGGTCGCGACCCTCGTAAACGTATTCGGTCTTCGACGGTTGCCACTGCGTTCGCATGTCCAGCAGGTTGACGAAGAAATCGTTACTCAAAGCCTCCGGCTGTGCGGTGAATACGCCGTGCTTAACACCGCCGACGTTTGCATCCAGAGTCCGCATTCCACCCAGTAGCACGGTCATCTCCGCGACTGTCAGCTCGAGCAGATCGGCCTTATCGATCAGCATCTCCGCGGGCGTGCGATAGTTGACTGCACTGAAGTAGTTGCGGAACGCATCCGCTTTGGGTTCCAGTGCCGCGAACGATTTCAGGCTGGTCTGCGCTTGCGTGGCGTCCGTGCGCCCGGGAGTGAAGTCCATCTCGGCGCTGTGGCCGGCGTTTTCAGCCGCCCGCTCGATAGCCGCCGCGCCGCCAAGGACAACCAGGTCCGCCAGGGAAACCTTTTTGCCGTCTTTCTGCGCGCGATTAAAGTCCTTCTGAATTTTCTCCAGTCGCTTGAGCACCCGCTTCAACTCTTGGGGACTATTAACTTCCCAGTCTTGCTGTGGTGCCAGGCGAATGCGCGCGCCATTAGCGCCCCCGCGCATATCACTGCCACGGTAGCTTGCGGCCGACGCCCAGGCGGTACGTACCAACTCGGCGGTGCTGAGATCGGCGACGAGTATGCTCGCTTTGAGTTCAGCGATATCCGCAGCGTCTACGAGTGGATGATCGACGGCGGGAACCGGGTCCTGCCAGATCATTATTTCCTCCGGAATGTCTTTGCCGACGTAGCGCGCGCGCGGGCCCATGTCACGGTGTGTGAGTTTGAACCACGCCTTGGCGAAGGCCTGTTGGAATTCCTGCGGATTCTCCAGGAAGCGCTGGGAGATCTCCCGATAGCTGGGGTCCACCTTAAGCGCCAGATCTGTGGTGAACATCATGGGCGCGTGGCGTTTGCCTTCTGTATGCGCGTCCGGGACCGTACCGGCACCGCCGCCATCCTTCGGTTGCCACTGTACAGCGCCAGCCGGGCTGCGGGTCTGCTCCCACTCGTAGGCGAACAGGTTGGACAGGTACAGCGTTGTCCAGCGGGCCGGTGCCGCGGTCCAGGCGCCCTCCAGGCCGCTGGTGATGGTGTCCGCGCCCTTGCCGCTGTTGCAACTATTTTCCCAGCCCATTCCCTGCTTTTCCACGCTGTTCGCAGCGGGCTCAGCGCCCACGCAGTCGTCGGGCTTGGCGGCGCCATGCGCCTTACCGAAGGTGTGCCCGCCGGCGATAAGTGCAACGGTTTCCTCATCGTTCATGGCCATGCGACCGAAGGTCTCACGGATATCGTCAGCTGCCAGCTGCGGGTCAGGGTTTCCGTTTGGGCCTTCCGGATTGACGTAGATGAGGCCCATTTGCACCGCGGCTAGTGGCTGCTCGAGTTCACGTTCACCGCTGTAGCGCTTATCGGCGAGCATCTGCTGCTCTGGCCCCCAGTAAACGAGGTCCGGCTCCCAGTCATCTGCACGTCCGCCGGCGAAGCCAAATGTCTTGAAGCCCATGGACTCGAGGGCGATATTGCCGCTCAGAACCATCAGATCGGCCCAGGACACGCTGTGACCGTACTTTTGCTTGAGGGGCCACAGGAGGCGCCGCGCTTTGTCCAGATTGGTGTTGTCCGGCCAGCTGTTGAGTGGCTCAAAACGCTGCTGACCACCGCCGGCACCACCGCGGCCATCGGCGGTGCGGTAGGTGCCTGCGCTGTGCCAGGCCATACGGATAAAGAATGGCCCATAGGTGCCATAATCTGCAGGCCACCAGTCTTGGGAGTCGCTCATCAGTGTCTCGATGTCCTGCTTGAGTTCATCAAGATCGACCGCAGCAAACGCTTCGGCGTAGTTAAAGTCAGCACCCATGGGGTCCGACACCGCCTCGTTCTTGCGCAGAGGCTTAAGGTTCAGGGTCTTTGGCCACCAGTCCTGAGCGGACTTCGGGTCACCGGCAGCGAAGCTCGGCGCAACAAGTGCCGCCTGACAGAGCGTTACTGCCAGCACGGCTGAAGATAGCGTTTTTTTATTCATTTCGAGGTGTCCTGTCATTATATCCTGGGGCCCAAACCGACAATGCTGCCGGATACATAAGCCAAGGTAGCGGGACACTATATTTTAGTAAAATGAATTAAAAATGAAAAACGGATCGCTTATTGCGATTGAATGCCGGTCCCGGTCGGCGCCGCCAGCTTCCCTCGTCCTTACTCGGCCTCGTCGGCGGCCCCCATACGCTCCAGTCGCGCTTCCTCTTCTTCCAGTGCCGCCCTGATCTCCAGTATCACGGAGTCTACATCCGCCGCAGTATGGTCTATCTCAAAGTCTCCGGTGAGCGGGTAGTCCTCATGCAATTCGCCCTGCTCGTAGAGTGACCAGATCTCGTCCGCATAGCGGCTATCGAGCAGTTCCGGGGCGAACTGCGCATAGTATTCGGTCATGTTTTTGACATCGCGGCCCAACATGGCCCGGGCGCCGTTGTTCGAAGCCGCCTCCACGGCCTGAGGGAGGTCAATGATCACCGGTCCACTTTCGTCGACCAACACATTGAACTCCGAGAGGTCTCCATGGATGAGGCCGGTACAAAGCATACGCATGACGTAGACCATGACGACCGCATGATCTTCCCGTGCCTGCTCCGCAGGCATGGTCACATCGTTGAGACGCGGGGCGGCGCCCCCATCCACATCGGTAATTAGCTCCATCAGCAGGACACCTTCGAAACAGCCATAGGGCTGTGGCACACGAACTCCGGCCCTTGCCAGGCGGTAGAGCGCGTCGACCTCAGCGTTCTGCCAGGTGTCTTCCTGCTGCTGGCGCCCGAATCGCGAGCCCTTCTCCATGGCCCGGGCGCGGCGGCTATTGCGTACCTTGCGTCCCTCGGTGTACTGCACCGCTTTCTTGAAGTTTCTTTTGACCGCGTCCTTGTAGATCTTCGCACAGCGGATTTCTGCACCACAGCGCACTACAAAAACGTCAGCCTCCTTGCCGCTCATGAGGGGATGTATAACTTCATCAATCAACCCATCTTCGACAAGGGGTTGCAGGCGCTTTGGGGTTTTCACGTAGGTCGGCGATCTCCGGGCAAAGGTGTACTGTACTACGCGGCGAGGTCGCCCCGGAGCGGGATTTGTTCAGGCGGCTGTTTTTGCGGTCCCCGGATCTTCAGTCTTCTGCGCCCCGGGGACGGGCAATTGTCGTACGCGCACTTGCTGAATGGCCGAGTGTGAGGGTGAGTGCGGGACTGTTCGGGTAGAAACAAATCAATGATTTGTCATCCAGCCAGGCGGTATCGACCTTCATTCCATTCACCGAGGTGCCATTTGCGCTGCCGAGGTCGCGGACCTGCCAGCGCCCACCGACTATTTCGAAGCGCGCGTGTTTACGAGATATAAGCGGATCAATGATCTGAAACGAACAGCTGTCATCGCGGCCCACGACGAAATCGCGGCTAAAAACCTTCGACTCTCCGAGGAAGCTTGCGGTTATCGCTTCAGCCTGATGGGCGCTCGTAAACACCGTGGGGTTGCCGACGATTTCGGGACCGTAATCAACATGAATGCCACTGCGTGATAACTCAAAAATCCACGCCAGTATCGCGACAACAGGGGTCATCGAAAACAAGCTGATAACGAGATAGCGCGATGCCCACTCAGGAGCATCAAGCACACCAAAAATATCAGCGGAGCCCGCAGACAAACCCCAGGCAGCTACCAGATAGACGCTGGTCACCTGGAAGACTTTGCGCCGCTTGAGTTCCCGGGCGAACTCGTAAATTCGCCGGCTTACGCTTCTGTTTTTCGATCTTTCCACTGGCCCGCCAATTTTCGCCCTCTGCCCAGCTGACAGCAGCGTTATTTACAAGCGATCCCACGCACCCGGCGGCTCTGCTGCGAGCTGTCTCACCGAACCCGTATCACATGAGCAGAATAGCGCTCGGTGCGGGATTTACCAGCGAAATGATCAGGCTGCTGCTGCTTCCGTTTCTTCCGGCGCTGCCACTGCGGCCAGATCGGCACCTTCTTCTGTGGTCTCGGCAGCGACTTCTAGGGAGGACAATTTTTCCTCCAGTTCTTCCACCGTCCGCTGTAATTCTGCCTTCTCCGCTTTTGCCTTGTTCACTGCTTTTTGCAGAAGGTCATTGGCGGCAGTCTTTTCGGCTAGCTTTTTCTTGTTGGCATCCAGACTCTTCTTCATGCGCGCGGGATCAAACTGCTTGAGCGCCTTAAGTTCATCGCGCTCTTTAACGAGGTCTTTCTGCAGTGATTTCGTACGCTTCTTCAGCTCAGCGAGTTCGTCCTGGAGCTTCTCTGCGCGGTTGTTGAGCTCGCGATTCAGCTGCTCCGTGCGCTGGTTGCTCGCCGCTTTCTCGGACAGAGCTGATATGGTTTCCAGCTGAGTGCGGACGGTATCCGCCTGCGCATCGATTTTGGCCTGCAGTTTTTCACGATCCTGTATGCCGCTTTCGATCTTCGCTATGCCGCCTTCTATCTCGGCGCTTTTCGCATCGAGTTGCGACTGATACTGAGCTTTCAGATTATCTTCAAGCTCCATGATCCGTTCGAGTTTGTTCGCTGTCAGCATGTAGTGATTCCTGTAAACAATGGTGCGAGTTGGTGATCAGTATGATGTCTTCTGGCTACCCTGTAAGGTTCGCTGGCTAACAGGATTCGCTCCCCGGGGGCTAAGCAGGGCCGCAGACTTCTGGTGTTTGGCGGCAGTCGATCATGCCAACGCATTCGCCGCTTCAAGGTCAGGCGTCCAAAAAATTCTGGAAGAATAACGGAGTACCGATAAGGCAGGAATATCCGAGTGTCGCCTACAGACTTGAGCCGCAGAAAGTGTGTTCACACTTAGTTGCAGCGG
>JBLIIW010000186.1:0-7913 GCA_047635315.1 Halieaceae bacterium
GGCAAAATTCTGGCGTGTCCCGGCCGGGTGGAATCTCAGTCGGGTAGGAGTCGATGAAAACTTGCATGTGCATACGACTGTGTACGAATACGGCGCCTTCATGAAGGGAACCTTTCCTCACATTGAGTACGACGTGAATACTCAGCGTCGCTGGAAGATGGAATTCAGCCCTGGGGACCTCATGATCAGGCCACCGGGCTCGGTGCATGGCCTGGACAGCAGCATGCTCGTGCCCGAGGAAACCATACTGCTCTACTGTAATTCAGGGCCGGGCACGAGCATCCTGGATCCCGATTACGCGTTGGAAACGGCAGATGTTATGGATGGCGCTATCAGGAGTGGCGTGGCAACCGACGGTGTATGCAGGATCGATCGACCGCTTGATCATGTTCCCATTGAGGACGATGAATGCAAGGACTACTCCTTACCAGGTGAGCCTGCCCACTTCACGATCCGCCGATTGAAGCCAGGTGGAGAAGCTACCCTCGACGAACTCTTGGGGGGCGATGGTCTTTTTTGCGTTCTCTGGCAAGGCAATTGCCGGCTGGAGGGAACGGATGGCCTTTCGGTCGATATCTCTGAGTGGGATACGGTCTTACACGGCTCCGAGCCGGACTCAGTGGCTGGGGGCGCATTCAAGAATCTCGCGACCAAAGACGCTTTTTGGCTCTGCGTGAAGTCGGGTTGATTCAGAAGCGTGCGGCGGCGGGCCAGAGGCAGGGCGTTACTGGTAGCTGACTTCAGGCAGCAGCTATGAGCGGGGGATAGCGGCTGTGCACGTCACGAACATTGCATACAAAGAGGTCTGGCCTCGTAAAGTTGACGATTAATAGCATTAATAACTAATAATATCAAATGGTTATATATATTTTGCATGGGGTCTTCGCCGGTTACATGCAGTAAAAATCGAAAAAATATAATGGAACTCTAGGTTTTTTCTACGCCGAGCCGGCTAAATTCGTTGTTTTTTCGCTTTTTTGCATACACTATGGCAGCCTTCGCTTAACTAACGTTGGTGCGAGTGGCAATTGTGGTCCTTCGTCAGGCAAACCCCCGAGTGGTTGCAAATGGCAGGAAGGAATATCGCGTGGCATGAGCTCCAAGAGAGGCTAACGTCGTGAAGCTCGTTCGTTACAGTGCCTTTGGCCCCCCTGATACCGTTTTAGAGGTTGTTGAGGTGCCTATTCCCGAGCCGGCGAGCAGCGAGGTACGAATCCGCGTCGAGGCCAGCCCTATCCACCTTGCCGACCTAAAGCACATAAATGGCGTTCCATGGTTTGATCAGTACAAGCCACCATATACGCCTGGATACGAAGGGGTAGGTCGCGTTTCCGCGGTGGGTTCAGCCGTTCAGGGGGTGGCCGAGGGGGACAGAGTATTCCTGCCAGTCAGGTTCGGTGCCTGGGCCGAGGAGGTGATTGCGCCTGCGCAAGGGCTGTGGATGGCGCCTGAGGCCATTGATGCGGTTCAGCTGGCTCTCGTGCCAATCAATTTTTCAACTGCCTATCTGATGCTTCGTGAGGTGGTTCAACTCTCGCCCGGAGACTGGGTTGTACAGAACGCGGCCAATTCGAATGTCGGTTATTACCTAATCAAGCTTTGCAGACGCTGGGGCCTCGATAGTGCCAATGTTGTGCGACGTGAGTCGGCACTTCCGGCGCTTGAAGCAGCAGGCGGCTCTAAGAACTTCGTCGACGGAGCAGACCTGTCGGCGCAGGTTCGTGCGGTTATCCCGCCGGGGAAGTTAAAGCTGGCAATCGATGCTGTCGCGGGAGATGCCACCGCGCGTCTGGCTTCGTGTTTCGTCGATAGTGGTGGAGTGGTGCTTAGCTATGGAATGCTCAGCGGCGACCCCTGCAGCATCCCGCCTGAAATGCTGATGCTCGATGATGTAATGCTGAAAGGTTTCTATGCGGCTAGGACCATCGAGCAAATCGGAAGCGCGGCGACATCTTTGATGCACGAAGAAATAAATACGTGCCTGGTGGAGTCGCCCCCAGAAGCCCAAATTGCGGCTACCTATAGTTACAGTGATGTCAGAGAGGCTGTGCAACATGCTGCGAGAACGGAGTCTGACCGTGAGGGCAAGATTGTTTTGGTCAATGAATGACGGCCACAGACTGTTTCGGGTGCGGGGATCTAATAGCGAAACGATAGGTAAGGAGATTACTAGTGAGTGACGCCAAAGCAGAAGTGGAAATCAACGCTGCGATCAAAGATATGTTCGATGCCTTCGAGGCGCACGACGCGGCAGGCGTAGAGGGTGCTCTTCACGAGGATTGCACTGTATGGGATGTCTTTGTGCCGCAGCTCATCCAGGGGAAGGAGAACAGGCTCAAGTATCACGAAGCTGACCAGGCACAATCGCAGGCGCGCGGTGAGTTGACACTCAACGTCGAGCCCGCTGTAGTTTCGGTTTGGGGCGATACTGGCTTGGCACGGTACTACCTGCACTTTACCTATGCACCTCCGAACGCCACTAGCGGCTCCGTTCGGATTACATCCGTATTCAGACGCGAAAATGGTCGATGGCTGATTGTCCATCACCAGGAGGGCATGGTGCCGGAAGGTGTGCCGCCCGTGACGGAAAGTTGATGTCTGCAATTGATGGCGACTGAAATGCAACAGCGCGTGGCGAGCCCGTCGCACCCGCGTTCGGCTGAACGAGGCTACGTGCTGTCGCAGTTGACCGCATGCCTTCCGCAAGGACGTGTTGATTTGGAAAGCACTACTCTGCGCCGATTTAGCTGTGATGCCGCTTTTCAAGGCCGCGCTGAAGCACTGGCTGTCATACAGCCGCAATCTATGGAAGAACTTCGAGCGGCCATTGTGACTCTCGCGGGCCTGCGCATCGTCATCGTACCTGTTGGTGCTGGGTTGTCCTATTCGTGCGGCACTTTGCCTGACCGTGAATGGGTTGCGATCGATATGTCTTCAATTGCGGCGGTTGTCGATTGGGACCATGATCAGAGATATGTGCGCGTGGAAGCTGGTTGTACCTGGGCTGCACTTAGGGGGTTTTTGGAACAACACACGCTGCGCACGCCCTTTTGGGGCACAGCATCCGGCCTACACAGCACGATTGGCGGCGCCGTGGGAAACAACGCGGTCTTCTTCGGGTCAGGAGTACACGGGACCATGGCGGAGAGTGTACTTGGTATGACCGTAATGCTGGCGGACGGCACACTTTTGCATACTGGGGTGCATGGTGCCGATGGTCCCCTTGCCCATCCTCTGGGACCCGATTTTACAAGGCTCTTTCTCGGTTCCTGCGGTGCATTCGGCGTAATTGTCGAGGTCTCGCTGCGACTGATTGCGGATCCGCCATTCCAGCGCTTTGCTGGCTTTGTTTGCGAGGGGCTTGAAGCCGCTACCACCGCGCTGCGTAACCTTGGCAGAGAATCGGTTGCCTGTGAGACTCTCCTTTTGTCACGCATACAGGGAAGAGAAGAGATCGAAGCGCAAAGCAAGAGTAAACATACCCTGAGCCTTTGCGTCGAGGCTGATACCGACGTTGAAGCAGATGCTGCGCTATCACGAGCTGTGAGTGCTTGTGAGGCGGCTAGTGCCTCACTTGAGGGTGCCGGACAGTTGCAAGCTTTTCGCGCAAATCCATTTGGCGAGCCCACTATGCTGCGAAGCGAAACGGGGGTTCGCTGGATACCTGTTCACGCAATCGTCAGATGCGATCAGGTCATTGAGTTGATTGATGCCGTTCTATCGCTGCTTGAGGCCGAGCTTCCCCGGCTCGAGCATGTGGAGCTGACCTGGAATTACAGCTGTATTCTCATTAGCGGAACAAGTGTACTTGTGGAGTTCAGTTTTTTTTGGTCGGATGCCGGCAATCCGCTGCTCGAAAAATTTCTCGGACCGGATCATGCGGGGGAGGGCCAATCCGAGAGCATTAAGAGTGTCATCGAGATCCGGCGGCAGATAGCGCGCTTGATGGTGAAGTTCCACAGCGCTCACCTCCAAATCGGAAGGCTCTATGATTACTTTGAACGCCTTGACCCCGCGGCGAAGCGGCTTGTCTTAAGCGTAAAAGGCGCGCTGGATCCGCAGAATATCTTTAATCCTGGTGTGCTGGGAATCCCCGCAGCTGATAGCGAGCGAGGCAATTGACCATGGAAGACGCCTCAACCAGCGCTCCCGCTCAACACTCAGTTTTTTCGAGAATCCGAAGATTTGGCACGACTCCTGAGGGCGCGCTTTTTGTCGCGTTTACTGCGTGGACTTTGGCATCCCTCGACCATTCTCTGTTTGGCTACGCTATACCTGGAGCCATGAAGGAATTCGAGATAGGTCTTGACGCCATAGGACTAATTGTTTCGGCTTCTTTCCTCTTTGGAATGGTTGCGCCGGTTGTCATTGGAATCTTGGCGGATTCCTGGGGGCCGAGGTTTCTCATGTTGGCATGCTTGACGATTTCTTCACTACTCGTATTCGCGCAGGGTGTCGCGAATACGATGTTCACCTTTGGGGCCCTGAGAGTCTTAAGCTACGGAATCAGCGGCGCGTTGTCACCTGTCACGAGCGCAATGGTCGCAAACACCGCGCCTGTGGAGCGCCGCGCGCTGTATATCGCCATCCTCCAGGCCGCATTTCCCTTCGGCTGGTTCCTCGCTTCGATGGCTGTTGTGCCGATGTCGCAGGATGGTGACTGGCGGGCTCCTTTTAGCGTTGCTCTGTTGGTGATTCCCATCGCCGTGTTTCTCTACGCCATGATGCCCAAGAGGTTTCCCGCGCCGACGAGTGCGACACCGGTTGACCAGTCACCAGAATCGCGAGTAGGAGCTGCAGAACATCCTGTTGGTTCGTCATTGAGCAGACTCTTTTGCGTGGAAAATCGGCGCACGGCTATTCTCTGCTCACTGGCTTTTTTCTTCTACGGTGGAGCTATTGGTGGAAGTGCTTTTTTCCTGCCCACGTTTTTTCAGGAAGACAGGGGTTATGACTCGTCTACGGCATCAATGCTCACAGGGTTGACCTATGGGATTGCTATAATCGGTTACGTAGGATCCGCAGTCGTAAGCCAGCGGCTTCTGGGCGCCCGGTTGACCACGATCATCTGGAGTGCCATGGGTTCATTTCTCCTCCTAGGAACTCTTTGGGTCCCCGCAAATCTTGCATTGGATATTTTTCTTTTTGGTCTTACCGCTATCTTTTTCTTCGGTACGAGTTCGATCCTGACCACCTACGTCCTCGCGGTTTTTCCACCGGCGATTCGCACAACAGCAATGGCGGTTTGCGGTACTGCTTCATTGACCACCGGATTTATTATCTTCCCGATGTTGATATCTACAGCCGTCGAGCGTATCGGCTGGGCCGCCAGTTTTTCAATTCTCATCGTGCCGGCTTGTCTAATGACCAGCGTAGTCGTGAGTATGCTGCCAAACACTGACGCGGCGGCCTCGGAGTGAGATACAAGGAACGCACTGATTTCATTGCGAACTATGTGATCTTTAGAGAGATATGGATGAAACCCATCAATAGCCTGCAGCGCAGGCTACAAGCACGTTAATCACAGTAGGAGGTTTTTTAAAATGGAAAAGACCAAAACGAAACCAAAGACTTTTTCTCTAAATACCCCGAGGATCGCGCTTGGATTTGCGATAGCCAGTGCCGGTGTTCCTGGGCTAGCGATGGCCCAGGGCAGTAGCGGCGGCAATGATAATCGCCTCGAAGAGGTTGTAGTTACCGCGCTGAAACGTACGGAGAGTTTGCAAGATGTTCCTGTCACGGTTACCGCGTTCAATCAGCAGTTGCTTGACGAGCTGCAAATTTTCAACGTGCTGGATTTCAATTTTAAACTGCCGAACGTATCAATCAGCCCAGCCCAGGCAAGCCAGAACTCTGCGAATATTTTTATTCGTGGTATCGGGCAGGACCTCTCCACAACGCTAACTGAGTCTGCGGTGGGCGTCTATGTGGACGGCGTTTTCTTCTCGCGTCAGATTGGCGGGCTGATGGATCTGGTGGATATCGAGCGCATCGAAATTCTTAGGGGCCCGCAAGGTACCCTGTATGGAAGAAACAACATCGGTGGCGCGGTCAAAATTGAGACTCGTAGGCCCGATACAGAAGAAATCTCTTACCTCGCAGATGTCACGACCGGCAGTTTCTCCCGGCTTGATATGCGCGGTGCCGTTAATCTCCCGATTTCGGACAATGTGGCAGCGAGGCTCAGTGCCGTTACTCGTTCAAACACTGGGTATTACACTAACGCGGAAACGGGAAGGGAACTGAACAGAAAAGACTCGGATTCAGTCCTTGGTAAGTTGTTGTGGAATATCAACGAAGACGCGACTTTAATTCTTTCTGCCGACTATTCTCGAGATCGCTCCGGTATACAGATTGGGACGCCGTTCACAACAGACGACGTAGCCACTGCGGAGCCTGTATACGGTGGTTTCTTCAAGGCGGCACCTGTACTTGAAGACCTGAATGCCTTTGACGGCTGGGGGGTGTCTGCGACATTGGAGTGGAACCTTGCTGGCGGGATATTAACGTCAATAACTGCCTGGCGCGAAATTGATTACGTGCAGGCGTATGACCTTTCAGGTACTCCCTTTGTTTCTCCCCCCAATCGCCCGTTTCCGACACAGAAACTTACGCGTGATTTCGAGCAGCAGCAGTTTACGCAGGAAATACAGTTTGTGTCAGATTGGGAAGGGCCTTTGAATTTAACCGCGGGCGTGTTCTATCTCGATGAGGATGGGTGGGAAAATCTTGGATTTGTGCTCGGTCCAGATTTTTCACTGCCATTTATTTCCAATCAGATATCCGAGAGTCTGGCGGGATACGTGGAGGCGACCTATGACGTGACATCACAGCTGAGCCTGACAGCGGGCATACGCTACACAGAGGACGACAAAGATATCGACCGAGATGGCATTTTTGCTGGAATCAGCGCTACTGATGCGAATGACGATATCACACCTCGATTCATCGTAAATTACCAACCAAGCGATGACTTCACGGTTTTTGCAAGCTATTCCGAAGGTTACCAGGCAGGTGAATTTCAGCCGTTTCCGAGTTCGCCCGCAACAGCGGCTGCCGCGACATTGCCGCAAAACGTAACTGCCTACGAAGTCGGTGCGAAATCAGAATGGCTCGATAACCGACTCCGCGCAAACCTGGCTTTGTTCCGAAACGATTATGAAGACTTGGCGGTCGGTATCGTCGGAGATGGAAACCTCGTAGAGCAAACCTCGGCGGATACTCGAGTACAGGGCGTGGAGTTGGAACTTTCGGCTCAGGTTGCTGAGGGTTTTTCAGTGTCTGGTTTTATATCCTACCTGGATTCCGAATATACCCGAGCGCCTGGAGGTGAACTCAACCCCAGGGTCGGCGAACCCGTAAAAAACGCGCCCGAGTTCAGCGGGCGGTTGACCGCTAACTATGACTTTCCAGTATCTGATAATTACCGAGTGGGCGTCGGCGCTAGTTACGTCTACACCGATGATTATTTTGCTCTGGTGCCAAACCTCCCGTGGTATCAAATCGACTCTCGAGGCTTACTGGATGCGCGATTGACTCTCAGCAGACCAGGCGCGAATTGGCAACTCGAGCTGGCAGGCCAGAATCTCACGGATGAACGATACGCGCTACAGACTACGTTGCTCTCAGGCCCCATGCGCTATTACATGCCTGAGCGCACGTGGTCGCTAACCTTCAGAATTGGTGAGCGATAAGGGCTGGTCCCGCGGATAGTTACGAGAGGCAGTCCCTTATGAGCTCGTATGAGGAGCGCGAGCTCGGGGCGATTTGGAATTCGCATGGCTCTTACCTGCTTGTCGATCGTTCGAGTAACGTCCGGTTCAGAAGCGAGCAGTGGTATCAGTAGTCGGATTCCAGTGATACGAGGTCGAAGGATGCCGCCATGTACCCGCCGACCGTTATTTTTACGAAGA
>JBLIIW010000187.1:0-7865 GCA_047635315.1 Halieaceae bacterium
CTGCAGCTGATCGGCCAGCATTTCCAGGAGGGCCGCCTGCTCGCCGCCGCCCACCGGTTCCAACTGGGCAGCGACTGGCATCTCCAGCACCCCGCCATGACAGGAGCTAGCGCATGAGCTGGGAAATGGTCATCGGCCTCGAGGTACACCTGCAGCTGGCCACGCGCTCAAAAATCTTTTCAGGCAGTGCCACGACCTTCGGTGCAGCGCCGAATACCCAGGCCAACCCGGTAGATCTGGCCATGCCGGGGATGCTGCCGGTGCTCAACGGGCAGGCGGTGCACTATGCGGTGCTCTTTGGCCTGGCGATCGACGCCGAGATCGGCAGGCGCTCGGTGTTCGATCGCAAGAATTACTTCTACCCGGATCTGCCCAAGGGCTACCAGATAAGCCAGTTTGCCGAGCCCGTGGTGGGCCGCGGACAGTTCCCGTTCACACTCCCGGACGGCAGCCCTGATGAAGTGGGTATCACCCGCGCACACCTTGAGGAAGATGCGGGAAAGTCTCTCCACGAAGATTTCCACGGTATGACCGGCATTGATCTCAATCGCGCCGGCACCCCGCTGCTGGAAATCGTGACCGAACCGGAATTCCGCAGCGCGGAGCAGGCCGTGGCATTTCTCAAGGGACTGCACACCCTGGTCACCTATCTGGGTATTTCCGATGGCAACATGGCGGAGGGCTCCATGCGCTGTGACGTCAATCTCTCCCTGCGTCCCGCCGGGAGCGCTACGCTCGGCACGCGCACAGAGATAAAAAACGTCAACTCCTTTCGCTTTGTAGAGAAAGCCATCCGCCATGAACGGCAGCGCCAGGAAGATATCCTCGACGATGGTGGCCGTATCATTCAGGAGACGCGGCTCTACGATGCAGACCGCGACGAAACGCGTTCCATGCGCAGCAAGGAAGTGGCCAACGATTATCGCTACTTCCCGGAACCAGACCTGCTGCCGGTGCTACTCAGCGAGGAAGATATTGCCGCCATCGCCGCCGAGCTGCCGGAATTACCCATGGCGAAACTCACGCGCTTTAGAAAACAGTACGGCCTCTCGGATTACGATGCCGGTATGATGACTGATGACCGCGCGGTCGCCGACTACTTTGAGGCCGCCGTTGCCGTCGCCGGCGGCGACGCCAAGGTGGTGGCCAACTGGGTGCAGGGCGCGCTCATGGCGGCCCTGAACAGCGCTGAGCTCAACGTGGAGCAAAGCCTGGTCAGCGCCGCTCAGCTGGCCGCCCTGCTCGCCCGTATCGCCGACCAGACTATCTCCGGAAAAATTGCCAAGGACGTTTTCGACGGCATGTGGAAAGGCGAAGGCGATGCGGATGCAATCATCGAAGCGCGCGGTCTTAAACAGCTCAGCGACAGCAGCGAACTGGAAACCATGGTCGCAAACGTCATCGCCGACAACCCCGGGCAGATCGCCCAATACCGCGCCGCCGACCCGGCCAAGCGCAAGAAGCTCAGCGGCTTTTTTGTCGGCCAGATCATGAAAGCGTCAAAGGGTCAGGCGAACCCGCAGATGGTCAGCGAGCTGCTAGTGGCTCGGCTGGAAGACAACGACGAGCCCGCCTAGGCAGCCAACAGGACACCGACAACACATGCGCAAAGACAAGGCAAAAGTTCTGGATGAACAGTGGGACGACGCACGCGTCGCGAGCTTTCTGGAGCTGCGCCCCGGTGACGGCGGCGATCCCGACCACCAACTGCTGCTACGCGCCTACCAAAGCATGCGCGCCGAGGACTTCGCCCGCTTCATCCCGCTGTTTGTGGCCGCCGGCCGCAGCCTGATGGCGGTAGACGAGGACGGCAATACGCTGCTGACACTGCTGGGTGAACACCGCTACGGGCCGGACTATGCCAGTATCCTGCGCGAGCATGGGGCGTCCTGAATAACAGCGCAGGATACCCCGCGCCTCACGGGGACTCGTAGGGCACACGACCGCGCATGATGCGTTCGCGGTTCTCGCGTTTTTTCTCCTCACTCTTTGCCAGCAGCACATAAACGGCCCCGGTGCCGCCGTGCGCAGGCTGCGCGCTGTGAAAGGCCTGCACGGGCGCAAGCTCCCGCAGCCAGTGGTCCACAAAGCCCTTGATCACGCCTATGGCGTCCCGGTCCTGGCTGCGCTCACCCTTCCCATGCACTATCAGCACACTGCGCAGGCCAAGGGCAAAACACTCGTTGATGAATTCGAAAATCTCGCGGCGCGCCCGCGGGACATTCATACGGTGCAGGTCGAGCAGCGCATCGGCCGGATAGCGGCCCTGCTTTAACTTGCGGTATACGCCGTTCTGGATACCGGGGCGCTTGAACTCCAGTACATACCAGGGGTCCAGGGGCCGGATACCCTCGTCGACCAGGGGGTTGGAATCCACCAGCCGGTCAGCTACCGCAGCCTCGCGGCGCTCAGCAGCCGCCGCATCGCGTCCCGATTCCCGGTCGAGGCGCACGCGCCGCTGTGGCGACATGGGCGTCACGTCAGCCATTTCCTGCAGGAAATCGTCTCTCTCGCCGCTCATCGCTTTACGCCTCCCATCGCAATTTATCAATCTGTCATGGCGGCCGCCAAGCGGCGCGGCGCAACCCCACTGGCCGCGCGCCCAGCGCACCTTGTCGCAGCTTTGAGGCGACTGGTCGCATGCACCGCCCGGGTCCTGCGCACCAGCCGCTACACTGTCGCTGTACACTACGCGAAATCATAGGCTCATAGATCAGGAGTGCACTTGGAAGGCAATCTCACCTACGGCGCGCGCTGTCTTCTGCGCGGTGCCAACATGCTCAGTCACCCCAAGCTGCGGCCTTTTGTGATCGTTCCGCTGCTGGTCAACGTGCTGATTTTCGGCTCACTGATCAGCTGGGGACTGGGCGGCCTAGTGGACTGGGTCAACGGTTTGATGGCCTGGCTGCCCGAGTGGTTATCCTTTCTCGGGTGGATACTGTGGCCACTGATCGGCATCGCCGTGGCTCTGGTCACGGGCTACCTGTTTACCGCCATAGCCCTGCTGATCGCTTCGCCTTTTAACGCCCTGCTCGCGGAAAAAGCGGAAGAACTCATCACCGGGAAACCGGTGCAGGGACTGGAGGGGCTGGGCGCCGCCCTGCTGAGCGTTCCCCGCGGCCTGTTTCGGGAACTCGCCAAGCTGATCTACTACATTCCCATGGCGCTTTTTGTACTGATCCTCAGCTTCATACCGGCCGTCAACGCGTTGGCACCGCTGCTGTGGCTACTACTGGGCGCATGGATGATGAGCATCCAGTTCGTCGACTATCCCATGGACAATCATCAGTGCAGCTTCCGCGAGGTGCGTCTCGCCGTGGCCGACCGCCGACTCTCAAGTCTCGGTTTCGGTGGGCTGGTGGCAGCCTGTGCGGGAATTCCGGTGATTAACTTTATCGTGGTACCCGCCGCCGTGGTGGGCGCGACGATTCTCTACGTGGAGGAGCTCGCGCCGCTCCCCCTCGCTGGCGGACGTCAGCACCCCGACCCGCGGCGCAGAGTCCGATAGAGCGCTGCGCGGCGGCTATATCAGCGGGACAGCAGCTCCGCGGGCGGGTGCTCGCAGCGCAGGGGCGTACCGAGCAGCGCCTCCAGAGCCGGCAACAGAAACGCATCGTCTTCGCTGGCAAAGCTGATGGAGGTTCCCGTGGCCCCAGCTCGCCCGGTGCGACCAATACGGTGTACGTAATCTTCCGGGTCTTCTGGCAGGTTGTAATTCACCACGTGGCTGACGCCTTCCACGTGAATTCCGCGGCCGGCGACATCGGTGGCCACCAGCACGGCAATCTCACCGCTCTTGAACTGCTCCAGGGTCTTGGTGCGCTTCGCCTGGGGAATCTCGCCCGACAGCATGCCGCAGCTGATGCCGGCTTTGCGCAGGCGCTCATGGAGGCGTCGCACCTGGTCCCGGCGGTTGGCGAATACAATCACGCTGGTCGTGTGGTCCGCGCGCAGTAAATTGACGAGGATGCGAAAACGTTGCTCGCTGCTGGCCAGATAAATGCGCTGGTCAACGCTGTCCGTGGCCACATGATCAGGCTCGATATCCACCGTAACCGGCTCATGAGTCCACTGCTCAGACAGATTGATAATGTCCTGGGTGAAGGTCGCCGAGAACAGCAGCGTCTGGCGATGCTCCTTGCGCGGAGTCTGTCGGACAATGCGTTTCACCTGCGGAATAAAGCCCATATCCAGCATACGATCCGCCTCATCGAGGACTAGTACTTCCACGTGATCAAGGTACAGATCGCGGCGGCCGGTGAAATCGATCAGGCGTCCCGGCGTTGCGACCACGAGGTCGACGAGCCGGCGACCGAGCTGGTTGAGCTGTTTCTGGTAGTCCATACCGCCGATCAGGGTCACCGTATTAAGGCCCGTATGTCGCCCAAGATCCTCAGCGTCGGCGGCAATCTGCATCACCAACTCGCGCGTCGGGGCGATAACCAGGGCCCGTGGCTCACCGAGGAAGCGTTCGCTCTCGGCCGGATTGGCCAGCAGATCATTGAAAATAGTGATCAGGAAGGCCGCTGTCTTGCCGGTGCCGGTCTGCGCCTTGCCGATGGCGTCGTGGCCCTGCAGCGTGTGCGGCATCACCTGCGCCTGAATCGGTGAGCAATACTCGAAACCCGCATCCGCAATACCATGCATGATGGTGGGATCCAGATCGAGGTCATGAAATCGGGTCTTGCCCTCCTCGGCCGGAACCTCGAAGTCGTCGATAGTCCAGGGCTGTGCGGGCGCTCCGCCGTTTGACTTGTGCTTACTCACTGCAGGTGCTCCAACTGGCTTTTATCGCGGCGCAGGCGGCCACAGAATTTGGGGAAACAGCGGACAAAACGCCGGGGGCAATGGCGACGAAAGGGGCTATCGCATAGGGGCTCGCAACGGAGCTCGCAACGGAGCTCGCAAGGGCATCAGAGATGCCGGGCGTATTCCCGGACGATGGGCACAAGACCGCGCTGTAGGCGATGGAAAAACTCTTCAAAGCAAAACCTGTCAGAAAAACAAGGCGCGAAGTCTAGCATTTCTGAGCGGGAATTGATCATCGATTAACCAATCGCCCGAGGTAGTAGTCCACGGACACATAGCGACCGCCACCGCTGAAGAACAGGGCCAGCAACATGAGGAGATAAGTCACTGCAAACTCTACGCCGTTGTTGAGAATGACCAGACTGCCCTTCTCCGTTAACCAGACATAGTTGCCATGCTCACGGAGGATTTCCTGCGCCGCACCCAGGCGCTGGGCGATCTCCGGCAGGCTGGAGTCCGCGACGGCCCACCAGCCGTTGTCCCAGTGCACCGCAAAAATGGCCACCAGCATGGTGACCATCAGGGGGATCGAAATCCAGCGCGTTGCCAGACCGAGCAGCAGGAGCAACGCCCCGATCGCCTCCGAGTAAGCGGCGAGATAGGCAAGCAGAGTCGGGAACGGTAGGCCGAGTCCGTAGTCGGCATTGCCGAACCACTCAATAGTGTTCTCCATACCGCTGATCTTCTGCGTTCCCGCCATCCAGAAGACCGGCACCAGATAGAGGCGCAGCGCCAGCGGCGCCAGCCCATCGAGGTGACCGAGCCACCCGAAGAGGCGTTCCTGGAATCGGCCAAAACCCCGGGTCAGTGATTGCATAGTGTGTCTCCCTCCTTACCATCGTTACCCCGCAACACCCTGCGGCGTAACGCCTGACAGAGCCCACGCGAAAATACCTTGTCCCGCAGCTGGTCTTTCAGACCCCAGCAGCGTCGCCGGGGTTCCGTAATTAATACCACAAGCTTCCGGCGCAGGCTGACTCTAGCTCGGCGCGCCGCAGTCAGGGCAGCCGCTTCGCGGCCGCAAAGCCAGGCGCTGCTGCGAGTAATCGCGCAGATCCAGGAGCAGCAGCTGACCGACAAGATTGTCGCCCCAACCGCTCAACATCTTGATGACTTCCAGAGCCTGAAGGGCTCCCAGAACGCCCACTACAGGACCGAACACGCCGCTGTCTCGGCAGGACAGGGCCGCCTGTGCGCCCTCCTGCGGATACAGGCAGCGATAGCAGGGGCCGCCAGCGGCCGGGTAAAAGCTTGCAAGCTGCCCCTCACTGCGCACCGCCGCCGCCGATACCAGCGGTACGCCCCGGGCAATCGCCGCGCGGTTGAGGGCAAAACGGGTCGGGTAGTTGTCGCTGCCATCGGCGATCAGGTCCACGTCTGCCACGGCGCTTTCCAGCGCCTCTCCGGCCAACTCCACCTCGATGAGGCGCAGCTCACAGTCCCGGTTCAGCGCCCGCAAGGTATCGCCCGCAGAGGCCGCCTTAGCCCGGCCGATATCCTCCTCACCGTGCAGAATCTGCCGCTGCAGATTGGACAGCTCCACCCGATCGCCATCGGCCAGCACCAGCCGACCCACGCCGGCAGCCGCCAGATAGAGCGCCAGAGGACTGCCCAGCCCCCCACAGCCGACCACCAAAACACGCGCAGCACGCAGGCGCTCCTGCTGCTCCAGGGAAAAATCCGGAAGCATGAGTTGCCGGCTGTAGCGCTCGAGTTCCCGGTCGCTGAGGTTCATGGCCACCGCCCTGCAGCGCGCAACCAGCGCCCACCACTGACGCGTTCCTGACGTCCCAGATCATGCCAGCTCTGCACGCTGACAAAGCCCGCGCGCAGCAGACACTCGCGCACCGCCGGTCCCTGCTCCCAGCCGTGTTCGAGCAACAGCCAGCCGTCGTCCTCCAGATAAGTCGGAGCAGCGGCCACCAGCCACCGCAGATCGGCCATACCGTCCTGGGCGGCAACCAGTGCCGAGCGCGGCTCGAAGCGCAGGTCGCCGCGCTCAAGATGCGGGTCATCGGGCGCCACATAGGGCGGATTGCACGCGATAAGGTGAAAACGCTGTAAATCCAACGGCGCAAACCAGTGGCCGCAAAGCCAGCTCACATTCAAGAGCTGCAGGCGCTCCCCGTTGCCGCGCGCCACCGCGAGGGCGGCGGCACTGATATCGGTCCCCGTGAGCCGCCACCCGGGCCGCTCACTGGCCAGGGCGAGAGCAATAGCGCCGGACCCGGTCCCCAGGTCCACAACCGCGGCATCGGCGGGCAGCGCAAGATCGAGTGCCACCTCCACCAGCCGCTCTGTGTCGGCGCGGGGGATCAAAGTGGATTCATCGACTGACAGGGAAAGGGACCAGAACTCGCGCTCACCGAGCAGGTAGGCAACGGGCACGCCACGTCGACGTTCATCCAGCCAATGCCGATAGCGCGCCGCCACATCCGCCGCTACCTGGGCTTCAGGCCAGGCATAAAGATAGCTTCGCGATTGGCCCAGGGCGGCGCACAGGAGTATCTCGCCGTCGCGCTGCGCGTCATCACGGCGCGGGGTATTCGCTGTAGCTAGCGCGCCGGCCGGTGTTGGCGCATGCGCATGCGCTTCCGCGAGCAGTTCGCGAACGCTGGCCACTACTGCCCCGACAAAGCGGCCAGCTGATCCGCCTGGTGTTCCTGGCGCAGGGGACCGGTCACCGCGTCCATATCCCCGCCCAGCACCTCATCGAGTTTGTAGAGGGTGAGGTTGATGCGGTGGTCGGTCACCCGCCCCTGGGGGAAGTTGTAGGTGCGAATACGGTCCGAGCGATCCCCCGTACCCACCAGGTTGCGCCGCGCCTCAGCCTGCTCGCTGGCCTGCTGGGCCTCGGCGCTGCTGGTCAATTTGGCCTGCAGCAGAGACATGGCCCGGGCCCGGTTCTTGTGCTGGGAACGCTCGTCCTGACACTCCACCACAATCCCCGACGGCAGGTGCGTCAGGCGCACGGCGGAATCGGTCTTGTTGACGTGCTGACCGCCCGCGCCGGATGCCCGATAGGTGTCGACGCGCAGATCGCCCTTATTGATTTC
>JBLIIW010000188.1:0-7762 GCA_047635315.1 Halieaceae bacterium
GCGACGGAATGTTTAGCTTAGGCTATGCCAACATCACGAGCGGGCAATTCGGGTCCGACGACTCTACGGTCGGCGAAGATCGAATCTACCAGGAGGCGCTACTGCCACAGAAAATCGGTGAGCGCATCTATCTCCGCCATCGGTTCCGCTACGAGCAGCGGTGGGTCGACAACCAGGACTTTCGCACTCGCTTGCGCTACGCATTGTTCGCGAGCATCCCGCTGAACGGCACGACACTCGGTAAGGGCGCCTGGTACCTGTCTGCCTACAACGAAATATTCCTCAATGGCGAACGGGACATTGGTGACGGTCGTACGGTTGAAGTATTCGATCGCAACCGCTTTTATGGCGCAATCGGTCATAGCCTCTCAGATACGCTGCAGATCCAGGGCGGCTACATGTACCAGTACTCCGACAGTGTCGAGAAGGGCCAGATCCAGATAAGCCTCCATCACCGATTCTGAGCGCACAAGGGGCCCGGATCTGGCCGGGCTGATTTTTACCGCCGCATCCCTCGGCCCCTGACGCCGCGCCTCGGGTAATTGCCCTGCGCACGTTCTCTCCTGCCGTTTGGCGCACCAGATCGCTTGCGAGACAAGGGCACACTGAACAGGACCCAGCGCTGTTTTGCCCTATACTTTGGCGGAAATAACAGGGGCTTTTACATGAAAACGATGCTTCGGCTCTTCGGGCTCTCGCTGGTCCTGATGATCGCATATCTGGCGTTTTGGCCCGTGGCGATTACCCCGCAAAAATGGGCCCCTCTGGTGGACCAGGGGTTCACGGGCGAGTATGCAGCCAATTCCCGGCTAGCCAATCTGGATCGTCTCTCGATCGGCGACTATCACGGCCCTGAGGATGTGGTAATCGTCCGGGAGGGCGGACGCGAGATCATCTACACCACCTCACAGGACGGTGTGATTATTCGGGTCGATACCGAGGCCAATAGCTCAGCAGTGTTTGCGAAGACCGGCGGTAGGCCGCTCGGTATGGAGCGCGATTTGAATGGCAATTTCATTGTCGCGGATGCCTTTAGGGGCCTTCTGTCGATCACCCCGGACGGAAAACAGGTCACTGTGTTGACCGATAGCTTTGAAGGACAGGCGATAGCCTATGCCGACGATCTGGATATCGCCGAGAACGGGGTCATCTATTTTTCTGATGCCTCAACAAAGTTTGGTGCCCAAGAGGCAGGAAGCACGCTAGCGGCGAGTCTGCTGGAGATATCAGAACATGCAAAAACGGGACGTATTCTGTCCTTTAATCCTGCCTCGGCTAAGACCGAGCTCGTCGCCGGAAACTATAGCTTCGCAAACGGGGTAGCAATGTGCCCGGACAGCATGTGCATTCTGGTCAATGAAACCGGCGAATACAGCATCGACAGGATCTATGTTGATGGACCGCGCAAAGGTGAAGTCGAGACCTTGCTTGAGAACCTTCCCGGCTTTCCGGACAACATCAACCGCGGCAGTGTAGTAGACGGCAAACAAACCTACTGGGTGGGTCTGGCATCGCCGCGATCCAAGCCGTTGGATGATACCGCGCAGATCCCGTTCTT
Source organism: Halieaceae bacterium (assembly GCA_047635315.1). Classification (GTDB taxonomy): domain Bacteria; phylum Pseudomonadota; class Gammaproteobacteria; order Pseudomonadales; family Halieaceae; genus Congregibacter. The sequence continues at coordinate 1,559 of JBLIIW010000188.1, forward strand.
ACGCTCTCTTTCCTTGCGCCTGCCTGAGGCCTTGCAGATTTCGCCAACCGCCTATGGCTTCGTGATGCAGATTAATGAGGACGGTCAGATCTTGCAGACCCTGCAGGATCCTGACGGTGCCTATGCGCTAACCACTGGCGCCATAGAAGGCCAGGACTGGCTCTACATTACATCCCTTGGCAGCCATGATCTTGGCAGGGTCAGGTATCCCTAGCGCACCCGAGGTGCAGGGTATGTTGCCAGGGGCCGTATGCGCCGACAGTGCCCGGTAGCTTCTGGAATATCGTCGAGCAGGCCATCACGATTTTGCGTCATGGACTATAATCTGGCCCCTTTTGGCAAGGAAGCAAGGCAAGCACTATATGAACCGAATAGAGAAGTTGAAAAATGACCTGTACAGTTTTGAGGAACTGGATACCCTGGAGAAGAATGCGATAAAACTGCGGGATAGCGAAACGCTGAGGCTCATTACGATCAGCCGCGCATCGAAGACGGCAAAAGGAGAAAAACCGAAATCCCTGCTGGGCGAAGATGGAGAACCCTTGACCCGCCGAGCTCGTCGCGAAAAAAGAGGCCAATAAGCACCGCCCGTTGATTTGGATACTGACAAGTTAGCCTGGGTATTCCAGGCTACTGTCTTGCACCTAAACCCCTCGCGATCCTCACACTCCCCGGCAGAGCGAATTCCTGAGGGCTTAGCGGCTCACAAAGAAGCTCGGGATCCCGCACCGAAACTTAGAGCAAGTACAGTTGATCGCATACAGAATGTCGGTAGTAAGGCCTGTAGAGGTAAGTAAGCGCTCACATCAAAGACCCCCAAGGTGAGCCCAACGCCCTTGCTGCGCCGGCATTCGAGCCCCTCAAGTTCTCGTACAAATAAAGCGGGCGCGGCCACTATAATGACGATACCGGGAAGCCAACTCGCTTTTTGTGTAGGATGTACGTTCATACAACACGTATAGATCTAATATGGCGACTAAACCTGTAATAAAAGCACCTAAAAAACCGTTAACAACAGTAGGCAAAAAGAAACAACCGGCGGCAGTGGAAACTTCGTCTTCTATCGAAGATAAGGTCCAGGCTTTCCTCGCAGCGGGTGGAGCAATAGAGCAGGTTCGGTCCGGCGTTAGCGGTCAATCAAACATGGCCCCACCCAAACCCAAGCCCGCAGCCCCTGCCGCAGCCCCTGCCGCAGCCCCTGCCCCCGCCCCCGCCCCCGCCCCCGAAGAGGCTACCTGAGGCCGCAAGTAGCTCAGCCCAGTGCGCCATAGTTAACATGGCTATTAGCTAAAAACTCGTACGCGACTCTATCAGGTCGAGCGGAGGTGCCATGTCTGCCCAGTTGCCCCCGGCCTTTGCTTGCCTATGGCTCATGGCGAGGCTCCTTTGCAGCCGGGAACAGGGTCAGACCGGATCGGCGATCTTAAGCAGCTGCTTGCCCAAATTCTGACCTGTATAAAGCCGCTGTAATGTTGTCGGGATATTCTCAAAGCCCTCCTGCAAATCGATCTTGTACTTTAATTCCCCAGACGCCACCCAAGCCATCAGATCCGGAATGGCCTCTCCCGCGCGGGGCAAGTAATCGAGAATAATGAACCCTTCCATACGAGCGCGATTGGTGACCAGGTTCATCAGGTTGGAAGGACCGGGCACACGGTCTGTTGCGTTATAGCCCGAGATACCCCCGCACAGGACAACGCGGGATCTCAGATTGAGATGATCCAGCGCGGCCTCCAGGATCGGTCCGCCCACATTGTCGAAAAAGACGTCCCATTTATCAGGGCAATGGCGCGCAATTTCTGTACTGACATCCTCGTTTTTGTAGTCAATCACCGCATCGAATCCGGCTTCTTCTTGCAGCCACGCACACTTTTCCGGCCCGCCGGCGATACCCACCACGCGGCAGCCCTTGAGCTTGGCAATTTGACCCACGACGGAACCCGTGGCGCCGGCTGCACCGGACACCAGCACGGTCTCCCCGGGGCCAGGATGCCCAATGTCCAGCAAGCCAAAATACGCGGTAAGTCCAGTAATCCCCAATACAGACAGCATCATTTCCGGGGACACGCCTGAGGGTAACTTGGACAATCCCATGGGGCCTTGGCCCGGGGCCACCACGACATAGTCCTGCCAGCACCCGGTCGTTTGCACCAGGTCTCCGACGGAGAAATCAGCGTGTTGAGACGCCACCACCTGTCCAACAGACCCCGCTCGCATCGGTTCGCCGATGCTCACGGGAGGCAGATAACCCGGTCGGTCGACCATCCAATTACGTTGCGTAGGATCAAAAGACAAAAACAGGTTCCTGACCAAAACCTCCCCGCTGCGCGGCTCAGGAACAGGCGCTTCGACGTACTTGAAGTTCTGGGGACCGATCAGACCTGAGGGCCTTGCGGCCAATAGCCACTGCCGATTTACTTCCATCTTGTTACTCCTGAAGCTGCGTGAATTCCCAAAAACCAAAGAGTCATAAGATTTACCCGACTCCCGCGCGAATGCCGGCAGTAATCCGACACGCATTTTTAATAAACAGCGGCTGCGATGAGAATGAGTCGATAAGTTCCTGCACATCCGGTGGAATCGCTTCGCCTTTTAAGGAGGGGCCCTGATCAGCCCTGGTTGCACCCACCAGCAGCACGCCCATGGTTCCAACCAGCTCGCAAGCCTGCGCCTTGCTCAGATCAAGTACGGATGCGGTTTCCTCAGCGATACGGTCAACTCGCTCAATAAAGAGGCGCTTCGACTCGATCAGGCTTTCAATAGCGACATTATGTTCAATCACATGTTCCAGGCGAATCAATAGCGGGACGAAACTGCCATCGGCCACAGCTGTCGTATACAGCGTGCTGGCATAGTCACGATCGGACATATCGGCGCTGAGACTATCGATGAAGATATGACTCCAGCGAAGCAAGCTGCGGTTATACAGCGTTAAGAAGACCTCTTCTCGCGTCTTGAAATACAGGTACAACGTGCCTTTTACGACGCCAGCCACCTTAGCGAGACTCGCCATTGAGAAGGCCTCGTAGCCTACCTCATGAAAATGTCTCTCCGCCGCATCCAGAATCTGCATACGCCTGAAATGCTTCTGCTCCTGCGTTCTGGCGCGGTTCGGAATAGTCGCTTGCTCTTTAGGCAAAATTGAACCTTCTTACAGTGTAGGAGAAAGGCCTCAGGAGTCCGCAGCGATGAACCCTGCTCATCGCTTGACTTGCGAGCGGATACTTTTCTCTGTGGTGTCCCCATAAGGCGGCAATAGCCCAGCCAACTTTGCGACATTGAATTTCTTCGTTTGGCGATAAATGGACTTCGCGTGACTAAATGTCTTGAACCCTTCGACACCATGGTAAGCGCCCATGCCACTGGGGCCAATTCCGCCGAAAGGCAGATCTTTTTGCAGCATATGGAACATGACGTCGTTAATACTGACGCCCCCAGACGTAGTCCCTGTGAGAAAGTGCTGTTCTTCTGCTTTGTCGTTGCCAAAATAATAGGCCGCGAGCGGGCGCGGCTTACTATTTATGTAGGTGATGGTTTCGTCGAAGTTTTTGTAAGTTTTGATCGGTAACAGAGGGCCGAAAATTTCGTCCTGCATACAGGAGGCTCCGTCCGCTGGATTGATGATCAAAGTCGGTGGGATTTTTTGCTGCGAGTTAGCATCAAAATTTTCCTTGGCGGGATTGATAACGACCGTTTTAGTAGAACGTTCCTGCGCATCAGCTAAGTAGCCCATAAGACGCTGATAGTGCCGTTCATTCACAACCGCTGTGTATTGTTCGTTGTTCAGCAAACTGGGATACATGGCCTGCACGGCGGTCGTTGCCAGATGAATCACCTCGTCCAACTTCTCCTCAGGGACCATCAGGTAGTCGGGTGTGATGCAGGCCTGGCCGGAATTCAGTAATTTGCCCACCATGATGCGCTGCACTGCCTGGGCCAGATCGACATCACGTGAGACCACTACCGGCGACTTGCCGCCCAGCTCCAGCGTTACGGGAACCAGGTTACGCGCGGCAGCACCCATGACGTGACGCGCAATACTTGTGGCCCCGGTAAATATCATGTGATCAAAAGCCAGGGAAGAAAAAGCCTGGCCGACTTCCGGTCCACCGGTGAAAACCGCAAGCTCTACCGGGTCAAACACTTCAGCCACCAGGTCCGCGATCACAGCAGAGGTCGCGGGCGTGAACTCAGAGGGCTTGATCATCGCTCGATTGCCCGCGGCAAATATGCCCGCAAGCGGCTCAAATGCCATCCCCAGGGGAAAGTTCCAAGGGGAGAGAAGTCCGACAACGCCCTTGGGCTGATACTCGATAGTCGACCGGGCGCCGAGTAGATTGAGGGGAAACATGGAGGGCCGCCTTTCTGCTTTCATCCAGGTCTTCAGGTGTTGGCGGCAGTGCTTGAGGCAGCCGATGGAGCCGCTGATATCCGTCATGAGATTGACCTGCCGGGACCTACAGCCAAAGTCCTCATTCATCGCCTTGCTAATGGTTTCGGAATGCCTGACCAGCGCATCGATGGCACGGTCAATTCGGTCTATTCGGGTACTGGCGGAGACCCTACCTTCACTCAAATAGCTACTGCGCTGAGCCTCCAGAGCCGCCTGCATAGCCATTTCGGTATCCGCATTTATCGTATTTATTTGGGGTGCATTCATTGTTTTGCTCCTGGCTGCCTATAACTGACCGATGGTCATTAAGCATCGGGGCGCAGGATATTGCAAGGGCTGTTTGAGGCATCGAGGATGCTATACGGCGTGCAGAGGGTACGCTGTGAGCAGAATCGTGTTGTTTTCTATGGCTTTTTTAAAGTCAGACCATTGATGCCGCGAGCTGCGGCGGAAATCTATATACGGAGCCTCGTGGAACCGAAACTCCTGGCGTATCCGAAATCAGCGAACCGGCGCCACTCTTCTGTGAACCATCGCGCGGCGCTCAAACACTCCGTGACATGGCGGCGCAAATCGAGGCCACCAGTTGATCGTGATCCAATGAAGTCCTACGCGTATCAATACTCGACTTGTGTTCTGACATGTCAAGAATTCCAATTGTTATTGTGAATAGCACGTTCCTATTTTTCTCCATGCGCGTCTTTACCTTGTTAATAATAGTCGCCGCCGGCTCAGCGATCAGCTCCACACCATCGCGAGCCGTCTTCAGGATATCAATGAGTACCGTCGACGCCACAGAAAAGCCCCCGGCAAAACCTGTGACGGCCCCGCCCGCCAGATCCACCTGTTCTTTCATCGGATCGAGAACCACCTAGCCTTTTTCATTGGTGATGATGGACCCTGTTTCGCAGGTAATCCAGAGGGTTGGAACCGGGTTTGCCCCCTTGAGAACCGTCATGATCGCTGTGAGATCTTGCGCAGACAGTTTTTCAAGTGTTGGGGCTAAAGCCATGCTGACGGCGACCTTCCCCGCGCCCGACGCTCTGAGCTTTTGATTAAGCGCGCTCTTCTCTCGATCACTCAGTGTGGACATTGGCACTCTCTTTGCTCAGTTTTCGCGACAAAATACTGCCTGGCCCCGTACCGCTCAGCCCCGTACTGGAAAGCGAATACATCCAGAACAAAGATGCTAAACGCGGCTTGAGTTAGGCACGTCCCGCAAGTAAAGATCAGCACAGGCGAGCAAGGGGTGTACCCCAACCTATGGGCAGCCAAAGTAGCGGCACTTGATATCGTCTAACCGCGCGCGGATGACCGCTGCCATCTCCTCATCGTAGGCCGCATTGAAGTAGGCACGCTCCTCTGCTTCGCCGATGTTCAGCCGTTCGTAGAGCGGCAGGAACTCGGTGGATGAGGGGGGGACGATGCTTCGATAGTGCGACAGGCGCTCCTCGAACTCGACAGGCAGCGGGTAGTGCTCCAGCCGGCTGGCGAGTTCCGGCGAGGGCGGCACGCCCCAGAAATCAAAAACTGGCCCCAGATTCAAATTGAGTGCAGTGGACGCCGTCTCTATAAAGTCGTCGTCGGCAATGCCATAGTTGTAGGCCTTGCCCTCCGCGGCGCCGCGGTCATAGAAGGCGCCATGAATGGCCCCGACGGCGTCCCATCCGTACAGCGCGGCAATCTCCACGAGGCGTGCCCAACTGCGTGTCTGGTAGATGAGTTCATTGTCCCATTCGCTATAGCTCAGCCGTTTCCCGTCCTGCCAATTGAGAGACAACATGGTATGAATGGCCGCATCATGGCGATCA
>JBLIIW010000189.1:0-7752 GCA_047635315.1 Halieaceae bacterium
CGTGGATGAAATGACCGCGCCCGGGGCTGCATTTGCCCTGGACAGTGTTGAAATCGCCGGGGTGTCCTATCGCAACTACGCGAGCATGCCCGAAAATATGGGCGCCTACTTTCGCTTCATGCTCAAGCATGGAGAAAAGGAGTTCGCCGTTTATCGTCAGGAGCGGCACACTTTCGCGGAGGCCTACGCGCAGTCCGCTGCCTTGGCGCGGGCATTCATTGAGGACTATGGCGTGCAGCCGGGTGATCGCATTGCGATCCTCAGCCGCAATAACCCGCAGTGGATGATGGCCTTCATCGCGGCCCTGTCCGTGGGTGCGGTGGCAGTTCCCATGAACGCCTGGTGGACCACCGAAGAGCTGGATTACGGCCTGCGTGATAGCGGCGCGCGCATTGTGGTGGCGGACGGCCAGCGCATGGCGCGGCTACAGCCTCTGCAGTCGACGCTTGGTCTGGCATTGATCGCGGTTGACGACTGCGCCGGGCTGCAAGTGGATATGCGTAGCTTCAACGACGTTATCGCCCCCTACACCGGGACGCCAATGCCAGAGGTTGCTGTCGCTGCGGATGATCACGCCACAATTATGTATACCTCGGGGTCCACGGGACATCCCAAGGGAGCCCTGTCTTCTCACCGCGGTATTCTTGCGGCGCTCTACAGTTGGATGTTGCTGGGCTCTGCGGGCAAGGCCATGGCGCCGGAGGATGCCTCCCCGTCCTATCCCGCGGCCGGTCTGCTGACCATTCCCCTGTTTCATTGCACCGGCAGCCACACGGCATTTCTACTGTCGCTTATTATCGGTAGAAAGCTAGTCATCATGCACAAGTGGGATGTGCAGGAGGCGCTGCGTTTCATTGAGGAAGAACGTATCACCTGGTTTACCGGTGTGCCGACCATGTCTGCCGAGTTGCAGGCGGCGGCGGTGGATTCCAAGCGTGACCTGTCTTCTCTGGCAGAGATCTATGGCGGCGGCGCGGCGCGTCCACCGGCGCAGGTAGAGAAGCTGGCGACTACCTTCCGCAAAGGTGCGGCGGGTATCGGTTACGGGCTCACTGAAACCAACGCACTGGGGACGATCAACACCGGCGAGATCTATCGCGCGCGACCGGGAAGTGCTGGCCGCACGGTGCCCGCCGTTACCGATATCGCTATTTTTGATGAGCAGGGTGAGCGCGTTGCGGTTGGTGAGCGCGGCGAAGTCTGCATCCACTCCCCGGCTAATGTCCTCGGCTACTGGAACAAACCGGAGGCCACCGCAGAAGCCTTTCGCAACGGTTGGTTTCATACCGGCGATGTGGGTTATCTCAACGAAGAGGGTTTTCTCTTCATAGTCGATCGCATGAAAGAAATCATCATTCGCGGTGGTGAAAATATCAGCTGCATTGAAGTGGAAGCGGGGATTTATCAGCATCCGGCGGTGCTTGAAGCCGCGGTATTTGGTGTACCCGATGAGCGCCTCGGTGAGGCTGTCGCCGTGTCCGTGGTACTGCATCCGGGGCAGGAGTTGTCGGCGGCCGCACTGCGGGAGTTTCTCGCCGGTCACATTGCCAGTTTCAAGATCCCCATGCACATCCGCTTTTGCGACGACGCCCTGCCTCGTATTGCCACCGGGAAAATATTCAAACGGCAGATCAAGGCTGAGCTGACCGAAGAACTACAATCAAACTAACGGCTTAGCCGCTGCAGGCGAGGCCCCACAGACCAGGAGTTAGCTAGATGGATCTCGGAGTTACGGAAAATGTTGCGCCGATTTTGGCGCGCGTAAAAGCCTTCATTTCCGATGAAGTGCTACCGATGGAAAAAGCCTATGCGGATGAGGTTGCTACGGGCGATCGCTGGCAGTTCACGGACCGCCAGACTGAAATCATTGAAACCCTGAAGGGCAAGGCACGGGCCGAAGGCCTGTGGAATTTCTTCCTCACGGAGGGGGAGAGCGGCTCCGGGCTGAGTACGGTCGAGTATGCCTATCTGGCCGAGGCGATGGGGCGCTCGCACCTTGCGCCAGAGGCTTTCAACTGTGCCGCACCGGATACGGGCAACATGGAGGTGCTGCAGAAGTATGGCAGTGAGGCCCAGAAAGCACAGTGGTTACAGCCCCTGCTCAACGGTGAGATTCGCAGTGCCTATGCCATGACCGAGCCCGCTGTGGCGTCCTCTGATGCTACCAATATTGCGACCAGCGCGGTACTGGATGGAGACGATTGGGTCATCAACGGGGAGAAGCACTGGATATCAGGCGCCGGTGATCCACGCTGCAAGATTATGATTGTTATGGTGAAGACGGATCCGGAGGCGGCCAAGCACAAGCAGCAGTCGCAGATTCTGGTGCCCCTGGATACGCCCGGGGTTGAGATCCTCCGGGCCATGCAGGTATTTTCCATGGACGATGCACCCCACGGGCATATGCATCTCAAGTTTACTAACGTGCGCGTGCCCAAGGACAACATCATTCTCGGTGCCGGACGGGGCTTCGAGATCAGCCAGGGGCGGCTTGGCCCAGGACGTATTCACCACTGCATGCGCGCCCTCGGTGCCGCCGAGCGAGCCCTGGAGCTCATGTGCCAGCGCGCCACTACGCGCGTGGCCTTTGGCAAGCCTCTGGCGCGCCTGGGGGGGAACATTGATATTGTTGCGAACGCGCGAATGGATATCGAGCAGGCCCGGTTGCTCACTCTGAAGACCGCCTGGCTGATGGACAACATCGACCCGAAGGAAGCGCGGGTATGGATCTCCATGATCAAAACCGCGGTGCCCAACGTGACGCTCAAAATCATCGACGAGGCTATTCAGATGTTCGGTGGACTGGGTGTTTCCCAGGATACCCCACTGGCGACTATGTATATGGGACAGCGCACGCTGCGTCTCGCCGATGGTCCCGATGCGGTTCACCGCATGGTGGTTGGCCGTCACGAGTTCAAGAAGTACACCGCTTAGGAGGAGGTCAACGCCACTTTCCGTGACGGCTGACACCGCCAGTTAAAAGCGCAGCCGTCGCAGCCCTCGGGCTGTGCCGGCTGCGGCTGCGCAATTGAGCAAGTAAATACACAAGGGAGACAAAGGATGGCTATCACCGTAGTGCCGAAAGAAAAGCTTATCGAGCAGGTGGGCACCAAATACGCCCCGGGCGAGTGGATTACCGTGGATCAGGAGCGCATCAATACCTTTGCGGACTGTACCGAGGACCATCAGTTTATTCACATCGATCAGGAAAAAGCCGCGCAAACGCCCTTTGGCGGCACCATTGCCCACGGTTTCCTGACCCTGTCCATGCTTCCAAAATTATCCGAGGGACAGGGTGTGATTCCCGAGAACGTTGTAATGGGCATTAACTACGGCCTGGATAGACTGCGTTTCCTTGCTCCTGTCCGTGCTGGGAAGCGCGTGCGCGCTCATCAGGAACTGATCGATGTGCAGCAAAAAGACGAAAACCGCTTTCTGCTGAAGTACTCCGTGAGCGTGGAGATAGAGGGTGAGGAAACTCCGGCGCTGGTTGCGGAGTCGCTGGCGATGATGGTTTGCGGTTGAAAATCACAAGTGGAGAGAGATAGATGAGTATTCGATACGACGACCGTGTTGCCATTGTTACCGGTGCCGGTCAGGGATTGGGCCGCAGTCACGCCATTGAACTCGCCCGGCGCGGGGCCAAGGTCGTGGTCAATGACCTCGGGGGTGCCAAAGATGGTACCGGCGCCTCCAGCGAAGCGGCCCAGGCCGTTGTTGTGGAGATTGAAGCGGCCGGTGGGGAGGCGATTGCCAACGGCGCCAACGTCGCAAAATTTGATGAAGTCCAGGCTATGGTGCAACAGGCCATGGACAAGTGGGGCCGCGTTGACATCCTGGTAAACAACGCCGGTATTCTGCGCGACAAGAGCTTTGCGAAGGGCAGTCTTGAGGACTTCGGCCTGGTGCTGGATGTGCATCTGATGGGCACGGTAAATTGCACCAAGGCCTGCTGGGACGTTATGCGGGAGCAGGGATATGGCCGCATCGTCGTTACCACGTCGTCGTCGGGTCTGTACGGCAACTTCGGCCAGAGCAATTACGGGGCGGCGAAGATGGGGGTGATCGGCATGATGAACACCTTGGTTCAGGAGGGCGCGAAGTACAACATCCGCGTGAATGCGCTCGCTCCCACCGCGGGCACGCGCATGACCGAAGGTCTGATGCCGGAGAAAGTCTTCGAGTTGCTCACGCCGGAAACGGTCACTCCGGCGGTGCTGTATCTGGTTGGCGAGGACAGCCCCAACCGCACTATCCTCTGTGCTGGTGCCGGTAGCTTTGCCGTTGCAAAGATTGTCGAAACCGAAGGCTGCTGGCTCAACCCCGAGGAGCAGACCCCGGAAGGCATTGCCGCGCACTGGGATTCCATTACCGCGCCGGAGGGTGAGCGCGCCCTGCAGGCGGGTTTTGAGCAGACCGGGAAAATGCTTGTGCAGGCCGCAGCCGGCCTGGGTATATCACTCGATTAACTGGAATTTGTGGGGATGTGCATCATCCCCGGGAGAACGTTGTAATGAGAGAAGCAGTAATTGTATCGACCGCACGGACACCTATAGGCAAGGCCTATCGCGGTGGTTTTAATAATCTGCCAGGGCCGACTCTGGGTGCCGCGGCCGTGCGCGAGGCTTTGCGTCGCGCCGGTGTAGACAGTGCTGAGGTTGAAGATGTGATCATGGGCTCGGCGCTGCAGCAGGGCTCCACCGGTGGCAACGTGGCACGGCAGATTGCCCTGCGCGCGGGACTTCCGGTCACCGTGTCCGGGATGACGCTGGATCGCCAGTGCTCATCGGGCTTGATGGCGGTGGCAACAGCGGCCAAGCAGGTGATGTATGACGGCATGGACGTTGTTGTCGGGGGCGGCCTGGAGTCGATTTCACTGGTTCAGAACGAACACATGAACCTGCACCGCGCGGCCGATGAGGAGCTGTTGGCGATGCATCCGAATGTCTACATGCCCATGTTGCAGACGGCTGAGATTGTCGCCAGTCGCTACGGCGTCAGCCGCGAGGCGATGGACGAGTATGGACTGCAGTCCCAGCAGCGCACGGCCGCTGCTTATGAGGCCGGTCGTTACGATGCGGAACTTACGCCCGTGACCTGCAAGCGCATCGTCTGGGATAAGGCAACGGGCAATCAGTCCGAGGCGGAAGTGACCGTGAGCCGCGACGAGGGCTTGCGCGCAACAACCGCCGCGGGCCTGGCGGGACTCAAGACCGTCATCGAAGGCGGTAACATCACTGCCGGCAACGCCTCCCAGCTGTCCGATGGCGCCTCGGCGCAGGTGCTTATGGATGCCAAACTCGCGGAACAGCGTGGCCTGGAGCCGCTGGGTTTATATCGCGGTATGGCGGTAGCTGGCTGTGAGCCCGATGAAATGGGCATTGGCCCGGTGTTCGCGGTGCCCAAGTTGCTCAAGCAGCACGGTCTCTCGGTAGACGATATCGGCCTGTGGGAGCTCAACGAGGCTTTCGGCGTACAGGTGGTTTACTGCCGGGATCGCCTCGGCATCGATAACGATAAGCTTAATGTCAGCGGCGGCGCAATCTCCATTGGCCACCCCTACGGTATGAGCGGTTCGCGAATGGTTGGTCATGCGCTGATTGAAGGAAAGCGCCGCGGTGTGAAGTACGTGGTGATCACCATGTGCGTGGGCGGTGGAATGGGCGCGGCCGGGCTCTTCGAGGTTCTCTGATAGAGCGCGAGCGCGGGGCTCTGTTGGCCCCAGCGTCCTGAATACACAGACGTCCGGAGCTTGTGGCGACGGACTTTAGGAGATGGTTATGCGCGCACTGCTGTGCAAAGAACACGGGTTGCCCGACAAGCTGGAACTGGCGACTGACTGGCCCGACCCGCAGGTGGGTGACGGCGAGGTACTGATCGGCGTCAAGGCGGCGGGACTGAACTTCCCGGACGTGCTCATCATTCAGGGCAAGTACCAGTTTCAGCCGGAGATGCCCTTTTCGCCCGGAGGAGAATGTGCCGGAGAGGTGCTGGAGGTGGGCGCCGGAGTTGATCGCTACAAGCCCGGTGACAAGGTTATTGCCATGACCGGGAGCGGCTGTTTCTGCGAGCAGATCGTGGTGAACCAGCATGCGGTGATGCCCATGCCCGAAGGCCTGACTTTCACTCAGGCTGCCGGTGTGGCCATGACCTATTTCACCTCCTACCACGCCCTGAAACAGCGAGCGTGCCTTAAGGAAGGGGAAACACTGCTGGTGCTGGGCGCAGCGGGTGGCGTTGGCTCTACAGCGGTTGAACTGGGCAAGTTGATGGGTGCGCGGGTCATTGCGGCGGCGAGTACCGATGAGAAGCTCGCTATGTGCCGGGAGATCGGCGCTGATGAAGTTATCAACTACAGCGAACAGGATCTTAAAAAGACCGTAAAAGAACTCACCGGAGGCAAGGGCGTCGACGTGGTCTACGATCCCGTGGGCGGTGACTACGCAGAACCGGCGCTGCGGGGAATGGCCTGGAACGGGCGCTATCTGGTGGTCGGTTTTGCCAGCGGACCCATACCGGAAATCCCCCTGAACCTGGCTCTACTTAAGGGCTGTTCGATCGTCGGGGTATTCTGGGGCCGCTTTATCGCCGAGGAACCCGAGGTGCACCTGCAGAACATCAGTGATCTGTGGGCGCTGTTCGCCGAGGGTAAATTGTCGCCGGCGATCAACGATGTATTTCCCCTTGAGGACTACGAAAAGGCCTACGATGTGATGACCGGGCGTCGTGCCCGGGGCAAGGTCATCCTGACCATGTAAGTTGGAGCCAAGCGCTGCTTATGGAGAGTTTCGTCTTTAATACGGTCGCTCGTATCGTCAGCGGTGCCGGCGAGGCGCTGCGGCTGTCCACGCACTGCGAGGCGCTCGGGATGCAGCGGCTGCTGCTGGTCACTGATCCCGGATTGATCAGTATCGGGCTGATCGAGCCGCTAAAGGCCGCGCTGGAGACGGCGGGCGTTGAAGTTGTTTTGTTTGCGGAGGTTCGCGAGGATCCGCCGGAAAGCGTGGTGCTGGCTGCCGCAGAACTTGCGCGAGCATCCGCTGTAGAGGGTGTGCTGGCCGTGGGCGGTGGTAGTTCTATGGATGTGGCCAAGGTTGTGGCCGCGCTGGCGGGCGGTTCGCAGTCCCTCGCGGACATGTACGGTGTGGATCAGCTCCGCGGCGCTCGCCTGCCGCTGATACTCGTGCCGACCACGGCGGGGACGGGTTCAGAGGTTACCCCGGTCGCCGTGATCACCACCGGTGAGACGACCAAAGCCGGCGTCAGTTCAGCGCTGTTGCTACCCGATATCGCCGTTCTGGATGCGGACCTCACGCTGGGTCTGCCGCCAATGGTGACGGCCATGACCGGCGTCGATGCCATGGTGCATGCGATCGAGGCCTACAGTTCCAGACACAAAAAAAATCCTGTTTCGGATAACCTGGCGCGCAGTGCCCTGGGGCTGCTGTCCCGCCATATTCGCACCGCGGTACACGATGGAGCCCAGCGCGACGCGCGCGCCGCCATGCTGCTGGGCGCCATGCAGGCGGGACAGGCTTTCGCTAATGCGCCGGTGGCCGCAGTTCATGCGTTGGCCTATCCCCTCGGTGGTCATTACCACATTCCCCATGGACTGAGTAATTCCCTGGTACTGCCCTCGGTGCTGCGTTTCAATCTGCCAGCGGCGAGTGGTCTTTATGCGGAATTGGCTGAGCTGGTGATTGGCGAGGCGGTACCGGGAAGTGACGAGGCCCGTGCGATGGCGTTGATCAG
>JBLIIW010000190.1:0-7723 GCA_047635315.1 Halieaceae bacterium
ACCACGCGGAGCCATCGCCGTGAGAGGGGCGCTCAGGACAGCGAAATCACTCGCAAGCCTGCCCACCCTATGGGCAAAAAGCCGCGCCCTGCAATGATCGGCCCCGCGACAGATCTCCACCCAAATACAGCTGGCGTATTTAGCATCGAAACATGTAGAGACGGACGATTGAATCCGGCGCGGCGATTCACTACAATACGCGCCCAAATTTTAGCCGGCCCCCGGGTCGCATTTCACTAGCGAGCACTATCATGAAGAGAACTTTTCAGCCCAGCGTTCTGAAGCGCAAGCGCACCCACGGATTCCGTTCACGTATGGCAACCAAGAGCGGCCGTGCCGTTATAAGCCGTCGCCGCGCTAAAGGCCGCAAGAGCCTCGCCGCCTAAGGGCAGTAGTTAACGGCGCCATGCTCACTGGCGGCGAAGGCGGCTCGCGTCTGTGGTTCCCAAATTCCGTCGCAATCAGCGCCTTCTGACTGCTGCCGATTACCGGCGGGTGTTTACGGTGCCTGAGTTCAAAAGCGGTCAGCGCGAGCTGCTGCTTTTAGCTTGCCGTAGCGACATGCCCTGGAATCGACTGGGTCTAGCCGTAGCAAAAAAGCACGTCCCTACGGCCGTGGGGCGCAACTTGATAAAGCGACTGATAAGAGAACATTTTCGCGTGCTTCCAGAAACACAACCAACACTCGATATTGTTGTTATTACCCGTCCCGGAGCCAGATCGGCCACAAGCGCGCACATACATCAGGCGCTTGAACAGCACTTTGAGCGCCTCGCTAGGCTCGCTGCCAAATCCGTCCCACTGTCTTAGAACAGGCCTGGAAAAGCTTCTGATGACAATCTCTACGACAGCAGCACACAGCAATGCGGGAGCACACCCGAACACGATCCTCGCACGCCGCCAAAGCCGCTGCCAGGTAGCGCGTCGTGTGACGGACTGGGCACTGGAACGATGAAAAGCCTGCTCGCGTACCTCATCCGTGCTTACCAAATTATTCTGAGCCCGTTCATGGGCCATCACTGCCGTTATTACCCGACCTGTTCCGAATACGCTATCGATGCGATTGAAGAACACGGTCCCTGGCAGGGCGCACAGCTGGCCCTGCGACGAATCCTGCGCTGCCATCCCTGGCACGCTGGCGGCGCAGATCCGGTACCCCCGGCCTGCCACAACCAGGACTGATTGTTGATGGACATTCAAAGAACGCTCCTCATTGGCGCGATCATGCTGCTCTCCTTCATGTTGCTTACGGAATGGGTGAACTTCAAAGAAACGAAGAATGCACCTGTGGTGACCGAAACCCGACTCACTGCTACCGCCGCCCGCGGCGCATCAGCCCTTAACTCGGCCGCATCATCAGCCGAAGCTCCAGTCCTACCGGCAAGCACCGTCGGTGCACCAGCTATGAACTCCGAGTCGGACATACCTGCCCTGCCCGAAACCGACGAATCCAGCGCTGCATCGCCTCTCGATCCCACAACTACTGCAGAGGGCGTCGATGAACAGCGAATCATCCGCATTTACACAGATACACTACAGATGGCAATCGACCTGCAGGGCGGCGATATCATCGAAGTAGCGCTACCGGAATTTCTCGCTCGCATAGATGACCCTGACGTGCCTTTTGTTCTACTTGAAAGCAACCCGCAGCGCGTCTACATCGCCCAGAGCGGTCTGATTGGTCGCGACGGCATCGATAGCAAAGGCCGCGCAAACTACTCTTCACAGCAGCGCGAATATCGCATCGGCAATGCCCCATCGTTAGAGGTCGACCTTAACTGGTCCGACGGCGCGGGCATTACTGTCACCAAGCGGTTTACCTTTCAGCGCGACGGCTATGTCATTAGCGTAGACCACATCATCGACAACCAAAGTCAGGCACGCTGGCAGGGCAACGTCTTCGGACAAATAAAGCGCGACGGCTCTCCAGCCCCGCAGAGTGATAGCAGCGGCATGGGAATGCAGCCCTTCCTCGGCGCAGCCACCACCACGCCAGACGACCGCTTCAAGAAATTCAGCTTTGACAACATAGCTAAAGAGCCTTTCCGCGAACTCCTACCAGGTGGATGGATCGCCATGATCCAGCACTATTTTGTGAGCGCATGGATTCCCGACCCTGAGACCACGTCGACCTTCAGCACCCGGGTCACCAGCAACGATTTCTACATAGCCGGCTTCACCAGCCCGGCCATTGCCGTAGACCCCGGGTCTACCGTTACAGCAAACACGCGTTTTTACGCAGGCCCCAAGGACCAATCCAGTCTTAAGGAGATATCTCCTTACCTGGAGCTAAGCGTCGATTACGGCTGGCTTTGGTGGATATGCCAGTCGCTTTTCTGGTTGCTGACCAAAATACATTCTCTGGTCGGAAACTGGGGGCTGGCAATCATCCTGCTAACCGTCACGGTCAAGGCTGCGTTTTTCAAACTGTCAGCCACGAGTTATCGCTCGATGGCAAATATGCGACGGGTGCAGCCACAGCTACAGGATATCCGCGAACAACATGCCGGCGACAAACAGAAACAGTCCCAGGCAATGATGGAGATGTATCGTAAGGAGAAGATCAATCCGATGGGTGGCTGTCTGCCCATCGTTGTACAAATGCCCGTGTTCATTGCGTTGTACTGGGTTCTCATGGAAAGCGTCGAACTCCGCCACGCCCCCTTTATGTTGTGGATCCACGACCTGTCCGTGATGGACCCCTACTTCGTGTTGCCGCTGATGATGGGTGCCAGCATGTGGTTTATGCAAAAGCTCAACCCACCACCGCCGGATCCCATGCAAGCCAAGATCATGCAGTGGCTGCCTGTAATCTTTACTTTTTTCTTCCTCTGGTTCCCCGCAGGTCTGGTCCTGTACTGGGTAGTCAACAACCTGCTGTCGATGAGCCAGCAATACATCATTACACGGCAAATTGAAAAAACTGCCAGCTGATCACACAGTCTCCTGCAGGTGATTGGCGCGCCGGATCACAGCGCAACTATCGTTGCCATAGCCACCGCCCCCGGTGCCGGCAGCGTCGGTATCGTGCGCTTGTCCGGAGACCGCGCGGCCCATATAGCCGGTGCACTGGTGCCCAGGCTTCCTGAACCGCGGATCGCCCTATTCAGCAAAATCCATGATCGCCAAGGCGACCTCCTGGACGAAGGCGTTGTTGTCCGCTTTGTAGCTCCCGCCTCTTTTACCGGGGAAGACATTGTCGAACTGCAATGCCACGGAAGTCCGATCATGCTGCAGTCCCTGGTAAGGGAGTGTATTGCTCTGGGGGCACGACAAGCGGAACCGGGAGAGTTCAGTCAGCGCGCCTTCCTCAACGGTAAAATCGACCTCGTACAGGCCGAATCGATCGCAGATCTTATTGCGAGTAGTACCGAGGCTGCCGCCCGCAGCGCAAGTCGCTCCCTGAGCGGAGCATTTTCACGACAGGTAGATGCGCTCCTTCAGGAATTGATACGCCTTCGCGTATTTGTGGAAGCTGCCATAGATTTCCCTGAAGAAGAAATTGATTTTATTGCCGACAGTAACGTTGCCTTGCAGCTGGATAACATAGCGCAGCAGCTTCGCAAACTGCTAGGCAGTGCACGCCGGGGTCGCGCCCTGCGAGACGGCATGAAACTGGTTATTGCCGGGGCGCCCAATGCCGGAAAGTCGAGCCTCCTAAACCTGCTTACAGAAGAGGACAGCGCTATCGTCACAGACATACCTGGCACAACCCGGGATCTTCTGCATGAACACATACAAATCGACGGTATGCCCCTGCATATCGTCGATACGGCAGGTTTACGGACCGCTACAGATGCCGTCGAGCGCGAAGGTATCCGCCGCGCTCGCGCTGAAATGCACAGTGCGGACCGTATCCTCCTGGTCGTCGACAGCAGCTCTCCAGCAGGACAAGAATCCGCGCAGAGCCTTTATGCCAAGCATAAAGACGACCTCCCGGAGAATGTACCGCTCACTATCCTACGCAACAAATGCGACCTCAGCGGCGACGTCCCACAACTAACAGTCTGTAACAACACAACAGAAATCTGGGCCAGCGCCAAAACCGGCAACGGTATGGATCTGCTACGCCAGCACCTCAGCGAAAGTGCCGGACTGGGACATGCAGAGGGCTCGGACTTTATTGCGCGTGAACGACACATTCTCGCCCTGGAGGAAACCGCTGGGCACCTTGCAGCAGGCGCGACGCAACTCCGGGAGAGCGCCAGCGCTGAACTCCTCGCCGAAGACCTGCGTTACGCACAGGACAGCATTGGACGCATAACTGGATCTTTCAGCAGTGACGACCTACTGGGGGAAATCTTCTCCAGTTTCTGTATTGGAAAGTAGATATCGAGCACGCCAGGCCCTGCGTAAGCTGGGGATAAGTGCCTGATGACTGCGCTAACAGTTTGTGGACAAATGCAGGATTGCCCTATTGGGAAATTGCATCCACAAAGCGCCCAAGCCATACCAAGGCCTTTCGGTGCACTTAGGAACAGGCTTTGACAAGACTTAAATAATTGAAATAAAAGAGTTTTTTATACTTCCACACAGATTGCAGTGCCCTTAGTAATAACAACAACATATATACCTATCCATATATAAGTACTTAAATACTAATTATTATTAAGCGTATTGCTCTCCAGCCCACTGGCCGTATAATCGCCGGCCCAACAACACAGCGCGGCAACGACAACAGGAGTCTATGGATCATCCAACGCACTATCAGGTGATCGTTATCGGCGGCGGTCATGCGGGAACGGAAGCGGCTCTCGCCGCTGCTCGCATGGGTTGTACAACCCTGCTGTTGACCCACAGTGTAGATACCCTTGGCCAGATGTCCTGTAATCCGGCTATTGGGGGAATCGGCAAAAGTCATCTGGTGCGCGAAATCGATGCTCTCGGTGGCGCAATGGCAAGCGCTACAGATTCTGCCGGAATTCAGTTTCGCGTATTGAACCGTCGCAAAGGTCCCGCAGTACGAGCCACACGCGTACAAGCAGATCGGGCTCTCTACCGCGCCGCTATACGCGAGCAGATCGAACAACAACCGGGCCTTCAGGTATTTCAGCAGGCCGTCGATGATTTGATTATTGACGGCGACAGGATTCGCGGCGTCGTGACCCAAACTGGTTTGCGCTTTCTTGCTCCGCGGGTAATTCTGACCACCGGTACATTTCTCGGTGGGCAAATGCATATCGGTTTGACACAATCAGCCGGCGGCCGTGCAGGTGATCCTCCATCGAATGCCCTGGCGGATCGCTTGCGTGAACTACCTCTGCGGGTGGAACGTCTGAAAACCGGTACGCCCCCGCGCATTGACGCGCGCAGTGTTCGACTGGATCTGCTTGAACAACAGTGGGGAGACGACCCACATCCGTGCATGTCATTCCTCGAAAACCGTGAAAAACATCCGCAGCAACGCTGCTGCTGGGTGGCACACACCAATACGCAAACACACGAAATTATTCGCAGAGGTCTCGATCGTTCGCCCATGTATACGGGCGTGATAGAGGGCGAAGGTCCTCGCTACTGCCCCAGTATCGAAGACAAAATCCATCGCTTTGCAGACAAGAACTCGCACCAGATATTCGTCGAGCCCGAAGGGCTGACAACCACGGAGTTGTATCCAAACGGAATATCCACGAGCCTCCCATTCGATGTACAGATGGCCATGGTGAGAAGTATTGAGGGCTTCGAGGAAGCGCATATCACTCGACCAGGATATGCTATCGAATACGATTTTTTTGATCCCAGGGATTTGCTCTCCTCCCTAGAGACCCGCTGCATTGGTGGCTTGTATTTTGCGGGTCAGATAAACGGCACCACCGGCTACGAAGAAGCCGGTGCCCAGGGCTTACTTGCCGGTCTCAATGCAGCGCTGGCGGAACGCGAAGAAGACCCCTGGTGTCCGCGGCGCGATGAGGCCTATCTCGGGGTTCTGGTGGATGACCTGATCACTCTGGGAACCTTGGAACCCTACCGTATGTTCACCTCCCGTGCGGAGCATCGCCTGCTACTGCGCGAGGACAATGCGGATCTGCGCCTGACCGAACGTGGGCGACACTTGGGGCTGGTGGACGACGCGCGCTGGCAACAATTCAGCGAGAAGCGCGAGCTCATCGAGCAAGAGCAAAGCAGGCTTGCGCAGACCTACCTGCAACCCAATAGTCCCGCCGCAAAACAGCTCGCCAGCAAGCTGGGGACTCCCCTCACCCACGAATACGCTTATGCAGACCTGCTGAAGCGCCCCGAGCTTGATTATGCGGATATAGCGTCTCTAGATGGCGCCGGACTAAAGCATCAGCAGGCTGCAGAACAGGTAACTATCCAAGCCAAATATGCGGGCTACATCAATAGACAGCGCGACGAAATCGCCCGGGTGAAGCGTTACGAGGGCATGCAACTTCCCTTAAGTTTCGACTACGGAGAGGTATCCGGTCTTTCCAACGAAGTCCGGCTCAAGTTGAATCAACAAAAACCGGACACTCTTGGGCGCGCTTCACGCATACCCGGAATTACGCCGGCGGCTATTTCCCTGCTACTGGTACATATGAAACGTCGCGACAGCGAGCCGGCTCGACAGCAGATCGCCTGAATTGTGTCTACAGCGACGCTGTTGCGGCGAGGCCTTGCTGAGCTCAAGCTTGATCTAACAGCCCTACAGCAACAAAAATTACTGGATTATCTGGCCCTGCTTTCGCGTTGGAACCGTGCTTACAATCTCACCGCGGTGCGCGATGAACAGGAAATGGTCACGCGGCATCTGCTCGATAGCCTGGCGGTCCTTCCACACCTGAATGCCAGGCGCCTTATCGATGTTGGCAGCGGGGCAGGCCTGCCGGGCATTCCTTTGGCAATTGCATTGCCGCAGTGCGAATTTTCCCTGTTGGACAGCAATGGTAAAAAAACCCGCTTTCTTTTTCAGGCCGTGAACACCCTTGGTCTGGGTAATTGCAGCGTACATAGAGACCGCGCGGAGAATTTCCGCCCCCTCGAGCGCTTCGACGCTGTTCTGTCGAGAGCTTTTGCTTCACTTGCTGCTATGATCGAGGCTTGCAGCCATCTGTTAAGCGAAGATGGTGTATATCTGGCCATGAAAGGCCGTCTAGCCGATAGCGAGCTCGAGAGCGTCGATCCCGGGGTTGAACTGCAATCCGTACTGGACTTGCATGTTCCCGGCCTCGACGAGGAGCGCTGCCTGGTGCAGTTGCGACCTTTAGGAAATAACTGAACGCGGAGGCATCGCCCCGCAAGTGGAGAAACTACCCACGTGGCGCGAATCATAGCCATCGCCAACCAGAAAGGTGGAGTCGGTAAAACGACTACCTGCGTAAACATAGCGGCGTCACTGGCGGCCATGCAGAAACGTGTGCTGCTTGTGGATCTGGACCCGCAAGGCAACGCAACCATGGGCAGTGGCGTCGACAAATACGCCCTCAAGCATAGTATCTATCACGTACTGACTGCGCAGGCACGCGCAGCGGATGTCGTTCAAATTGTTCCAACTGCCGGTTTCAGTGTGCTGCCGTCTAATGGAGATGTTACCGCTGCAGAGGTGGAACTGATTTCTATCGAGGGCCGTGAGCGGCGCCTGCGTGCGGCTCTTGGACAAATTCAGGCCGACTACGACTATATTTTTATAGACTGCCCGCCTTCTCTCAATCTACTGACCCTCAACGGTCTGGTGGCGGCAGATGGCGTGATGATTGCGATGCAGTGCGAATATTTTGCCCTCGAA
>JBLIIW010000191.1:0-7569 GCA_047635315.1 Halieaceae bacterium
CTTGTCAAATCCGGCCATGGAACCTCCTGCTTATTGTTCGGCTAACGCATCGTGAATGCGCAGAGTGCAAGAAGCGTTTATATTAAACAAATTGTATTTTTTAATTATTTGATATATTTTTTTTATCAATGTCCATATCCATCAATCAGATCATTGCCTTCACCAGCGTCGCCCGCTGCGGCAGCTTCGCCGAGGCTGCGGTACAACTGCACCTGTCGCAGCCTGCGCTGAGTATCGCCATCAGGAATCTCGAGGACGACCTCGGCGGAAAACTTCTGGCCCGCACAACGCGCTCTGTGGCGCTCACCCCGGAAGGCAAGGCATTTTACCCGGTTGCCCGGCGCCTCCTGTCCGACTGGGAGCAGTCCCTGCAGGACGTGCGCAATCATTTCGCCCTGCGGCGCGGCAAGCTCGATATTGCCGCCATACCCACCTACACCACCAACCTGCTGCCACAGATCCTTGCTGATTTTCACCGGCAATATCCCAACATCAACGTAACGGTCCACGACGTGATTGCCGAGAGTGTTGTGGACATGGTACGGGAAGGCCGCTGCGAACTGGGGGTAACTTTTGACCCCGGCGAGGTTCCGGGTCTCGATTTCAAGCCTTTATTTAGCGATCGCTTCATCGCCATACTGCCGGGCGATCACCCGCTTCTGGCAAAGCGACAGCTGCGCTGGAAAAAGCTCCTTGCCTATCCACATATCAGCCTGCAGCGCCCAGCCGGCACCAGAGCACTCATCGACAAGGCATTGGCTGAGAACGGGATGCTACTGACCCCAGCGTTCGAATCGCATCAGTTGGTCAGTATCGGACGCATGGTCCGCGAAGGGCTGGGTCTCAGTGTAGTGCCGAGCACCAGTCGAGCACAGATGGAGGAAATGGGCCTGCAGTGCCGCGCGATCTCTTGTCCGGTAATCACGCATCAGTTGGGTGTCGTCACGCGCCAGCAGCCAAACCTCTCCGCGGCGGCTCAGGCGATGGAGGCCTCTATTCGCGCGGCGAGCGCGCAAGCTTAGATAGGCCGCTGCGCGGCACTCGCCTGGCGGAATTCAAGAACCACCCCGGGACCGCCTGTGACAGGAACACGCAGGCTATCGACCCGGGTCAAGCCGAGAAGCGTTCACGCAGAACCTTCTTCTGCACCTTACCCATCGCGTTGCGTGGTAAGGCATCCAGTACCTCGACGCGCTTCGGCACCTTGAAGTTAGCCAGACGCGTCTTGCAGTGCGCGATGACCGCATCAGCAGTCGGCACATCCGCTTTTGCGACAATGACGGCAACCACCGCCTCACCAAAGTCCGCGTGAGGAACGCCGATTACCGCAGATTCCATGACGCTCGCCATATCATCGATAACCATCTCAATTTCCTTGGGATAAACATTGAGGCCGCCGCTGATAATCATGTCTTTCGCCCGACCGACTATGGAAACATAGCCGGCTGCATCAATCCTGCCTTTATCACCCGTATCAAAGAAACCGTCAGCGCTAAAATCCTCGGCCGTTTTCTCGGGCATGCGCCAGTAGCCAGAAAAGACATTGGGGCCTTTAACCTGCAGATTCCCCGCTTCCCCGGCCTCTACGCACTTGCCCGCATCATCAACGACACGCAGGGTCACCCCCGGCAACGGCAGACCCACGGTACCCGCTCGACGCTCGCCGTGCAGCGGGTTGGAGGTATTCATATTGGTCTCGGTCATACCATAGCGCTCAAGAATCCGGTGACCGCAGCGCGCTTCAAAATCGACAAAGGTCTCTGCAAGTAGTGGCGCGGAACCCGACACGAACAGGCGCATATTCTCGCAACACTGCGACCCAAACTCCGGGTTGTTGAGTAAGCGGGTGTAATAGGTTGGAACCCCCATCATTACCGTACAGTCGGGCAGCGCGGCAACTGCGGCGCGGTCGCTGAAACCTCTATACCAAAGCATACTAGCACCGCTCATCAGCACGCAGCTCACGGCGACAAAAAGGCCATGCACGTGATAGATCGGCAGCATGTGGAGCAGGCGGTCTGCGCAATCAAAGCCCCAGGCATCCACCAGAGATTCGGCATTCGTACGCAGATTATCGTGGCTCAGCATGATGCCCTTGGGCTTCCCGGTAGTACCTGAGGAGTACAGCAGGGCCGCTAGGTCGGCGCCGTCGCGCCGGGCCACCTCGCTCTCCTCAGATGCCTTTGCCACCAATTCCATCAAGCTGCCGCTACCCTGGGCATCGAGCGTCAGCAGTGCTTTCACAGCACGGTCTTTTGCACCCTGGGCCCCGAGTAAGGATTCCATGGTGGCGACGGCGTCCGGGGTGCAAATGACAAGGGTCGGCTCAGCGTTGCTCAGAAAGTAGGCCAGTTCAGAGGCCGTGTAGGCGCTATTCAGCGGGTGATAAACGAGCCCTGCGCGCAGGCAGCCAAGATAGAGAAACAGGTTCTCAAGCGATTTTTCGACCTGCACGGTGACTCTGTCGCCACTGACCGCGCCGAGATTCCGAAGCGTATTGGCGACCCGGGCGGCGGCCGCATCCGCCTGCGCATAGCTGACGCTGCGTCCATCTTCGGTCAGCAACAGTTCCCGGTTCAAATCAGCGGGAAAATGCTCACGGAAGTGCGCATATAGATTCGCGTTATCGAGGGTCATCACCGGACCGAAGGCGCACCGGGAACATTCCCGCTGTGCAGAAGCAAACGATTGATCTCCCCGGGCGCCTCGTACATCGCCCAGTGCCCGACCTCAGGCAAAACGTAGAACTCGGCCTCGGGCTCAGCCTCCAGAAATAGCCGCCGTCGCGCTTCAATATTCCCGGCTCCGCCCGCGGTACCATCTTGTGCTCCCCAGATGCCCACCAGGTGCCCGGGAATCAGGGGCAGGATCTCCGCCAGATCGTTACTGCCGGCCATAGAGCGGCTGCGAAAACGATGCCGCGCAAGATTATCTCCGTGCACATAGACAGCCAGATCGTCGATACGCCCGGCATCATGCAGCATCAGCCGGGACAGATTTTCCCGATGAATGGCATTGGCTGCGACATTGGGAAGCTCCGAACCCGGAGGCGCCAGCAGCGGCACCTGCCGGTGCAACTCGCCGAAGCCCGATGCTCCAATCAACGTGCAGCGCGTACAGCGCTGTCCTGAAAGCGCTGCCAGGTGCCCAGCTATCATGGCGCCAAAGCTGAACGCCGCGAGTTCAAAAGGCTGATCCTCGCCGGTCAGGGAGCACCAACCCGCCAGTAGTAACTCCGCAAAGTGCCGCGTGGTCCAGGGCTTTGGCATATCCCCGGAAGCACCGAGACCGGGAAGGTCCACGGTCCACAGTGTTCGCTCCTGCCGCAAAGCCTGAAGGTTCGCCACCCAGTGGGTCCAGGAACCAAAGCCACCGTGAAGAAGAAGCAGCGGCGGTGACCCCTTGCCCAGGCCCGACCACTGCTGCCAGGCCAGCCGGCAGCCGCCGCTGTCAGTGCTGTGCGGGGTAGACCCGGCGAGAAGCTCGCCTAACTGATCGGCCGGTAGAAGCACTTTAAGCCTGTAACTGCTCAAGGATACTGGAGAAGTCCCGTTGGCCATTGCCATCCTGCTGGTGCTTCGCGTACAGCATTTGCGCCAGCTTGCCCATCTGGTTATCCACGCCACTCTGCTCGGCGATCTCAAGAGCGAGACCCAGATCCTTGACCATGAGATCAGTCATAAAACCGGGTTTATAGTCGTTGCTCGCAGGTGCATTCTCCATCACTCCCGGATAAGGATTGTAGACTTCCAGGGACCAGTTGCGCCCGGAACTTGCCAGCATAATCTCCGAAAGCACCGCAGGATTGAGGCCATTGCGGGCCCCCATTTCGAGAGCCTCGGCACTACCGATCATATGAATCGCCAGCAACATATTATTACAGCCCTTGGCAACCTGACCCGCGCCCGCCGGGCCCGCATGAAATACATTCTTACCCATATCAGCAAGTATGAGTTGCGCTTTGTCGAAACTCTCCGCAGAGCCCCCACACATGAAAGCTAGGGTCCCCGCCGCCGCCGCCGCAACACCACCGGAAACCGGAGCGTCCATAAACCCGATACCCGCCGCGGCCGCTGCCTCGCCTACCTCTCGCGCCGTCGCAGCGTCGATAGTGGAACAATCGAGCACAGTGGTGCGCTCCTGCAGTTTTGCCAGCAGGCCATTCTCGCCGAGGTAGGTGGCAGCCACATGCTTACCCGCAGGCAGCATGGAGATGAGGTAGTCCTTGTTCTCGATAGCCGCAATGGCCGCTTCAGCCACAACAGCCCCCGCTTCCTGCAAATCCGCGCAGGCCGTGGGCGACAGATCAAAGACCGTGAGCGCGTGGCCGGCCTTGATAAGATTGCGGGCCATCGGGCCACCCATGTTACCGAGACCGATAAATGCTACTGAGGCCACCTTAAATTCTCCCTTCCTGGAAAGCGTCCCGGTGCCGCCGGGGACAAGTAGTCAATTCAATGCCGCAAGCGGATTCACATCCCAGGGCGCCTTGAAAAAATTCTCCAGCAATTCAACGGGAATATCCCGCGACGACGTGTACTGCCAAGCTGGACTGCGATCTTTATCAATGAGCAGCGCGCGCACACCCTCCGCAAATTCGGGATAGCGCACCACGTTACTTACCAGTTGAATCTCACTCTGGAATACCTCACGCAACGATGCGTGACGGGTTTCCCACAGTTGTCGGTGAATCCAGAGAGCCGCGAGCTTGGAGCCGTAGGCCAGACTATCCCGGCCCCGGGCCAGCCACGGGTCATCCGTGTTCTGCGACGTTATGTTGTCGATGATGGCGTGAATATCATCGCCATCACACAGGGCATTAATCCTTGCTATATGTGGCTCCACCTGGCCCGCGGGCCAGGCGGCTATGCTCTGTTGCGCATAGGGGCGCAGCACATGACGTACCCGTGCATGATTGCCTACGCAATCTCCGCTCCAGCGCTGTTCAAGCAACTGCCGAATGACGGCATCTTTGTGCTCGCTGGCGATAAATCGGTCAGCAATTCCAATGTAGATTGCATCCGCCGCATTAACCGACGCTCCGGTCAGGGCCAAAAACTCCCCACTCTTACCCGGGGTGTGATTAAGAAACCAGCTGCCGCCCACATCCGGGAACAGCGCAATGCCCACCTCGGGCATAGCGATGCGCGTGCGCTCGGTAACAACCCGGTGGGAGCAGGCCGCCATCACCCCAAGTCCCCCGCCCATAACGATACCGTGCCCCCAGCACACCAAGGGCTTGGGGTAGCGATGCAGGGTGTAATTCATGCGGTATTCGCGCGCGAAAAATGTCTCGGCGTATTCACAGGGGCCGCCTGGCTGCGCCAGGGCAGACGCGTGCAGGGCTTGCACATCACCACCGGCACAGAACGCTTTTTCACCAGAGCCCTGCACAAAGACCGCGGCTATCGCCTCGTCCTCAGCCCAGGCATCCAACTGCGCCTGCAGCAAATCGACCATCTCCAGGGTCAAGGCATTGAGTGTGGCGGGAACATTCAGGGTTATACGCCCGACTTTGCCCTGCGCGGCCTCAAGTTCTTCAAAAAGTACTGGTGAATTCATCAACGGTTTTTCCACTCAGCCTGACGCTTCTTCAGGAAAGCGTTGACGTCCTCGCGCTGATCTGCAATGCCCAACAGAGCGTCGAACTCGCTGCGTTCATTCCGCAAAGCGTGGGCAATAGCAATATCGCCGGCGCGGTGAATAAGCCGTTTAGCGGCTGCTACCGAGATGCGGCTCTGCCGGGCAGGCTGCTCGGGAATACCCGGGCTCATTTGATAACCTCCAGTGCACCGTCCATGAGCAGTCGGCGCGCTACAATAACGTTCATGATCTCGTTAGTTCCCTCGAGGATTTGGTGCACTCGGGTATCCCGTACGTGCCGCTCCATGGGATATTCCCTGATATAGCCGTAGCCGCCGAACAGCTGCAGGGCGTCGTTGCAGACCTTGAAACCAACGTCCGTGGCGAAGCGCTTGGCCATGGCGCAATAAGTCGTGGCCTGCGCATCATTGCCGTCCAGCTTACTGGCCGCCAGGCGTACCATCTGCCGGGCCGCGACCAGTTCCGTCAGCATATTTGCAAGACTGAACTGCGTAGCCTGGAAATCGGCAATTGCCCTGCCAAACTGTGTGCGCTGCTGCACATAGGCAACGGCTTCTTCCAGCGCCTGCTGGGCCGTTCCCACGCTGCAGGTGGCAATGTTTATGCGTCCACCATCCAATCCTTCCATGGCGATAGCAAAGCCCTGCCCCTCTGCGCCAAGCCGGTTGCCCACCGGAACACGAACCTTGTCGAAACTGATCGTGCGCGTGGGCTGTGCTTTCCAGCCCATCTTCTCTTCGTTCTTGCCGTAAGAGACGCCCTCGGCATCGGCCGGAATAAGCAGCGCAGAAATACCGCCAGGACCCAACCGCCCAGTACGCAGCATCACAATGAGCGCATCGGTCTCGCCAGCACCGGAGATAAATACCTTGGAGCCGTTAACCAGATAGTGGTCGCCCTCGACGGTTGCGGAGGTCCGCAGCGATGCGGCATCTGACCCCGCTCCAGGTTCCGTGAGGCAGTAGGAAGCGAGTTTTTCGCCGCTTACCAGTGCCGGGCACCACTCGTTGATGAGTGCCTCCGACCCGTATTTACCGACCATGCTGGTGGCCATGTTGTGAATCGTCAAATAAGCCGCCGTCGCCGTGCACCCCCGGGACAGCTCCTCGACGATCAAGCTGGCATCCAGACGCGGGAGGCCCAGGCCACCGGCGCCTGCCGGGGTGTACATGCCCATAAAGCCCAGTTCGCCCGCCTGCTTGAGCACCGCAACCGGAAAATGGCATTGCGCATCCCACTGCGCCGCATTGGGGGCCAGCACACCGTCGGAAAAAGCGCGTGCGCTATCGACAAACGCCTGCTGGTCTTCTGTCAGTGAAAATTGCATGGGATCAGGCGAACTTGGCCATCACGGACCCAAACAACACCTCATCGGAGGGTATAACCTTAGGCTCGGCCAGTGGTCTGGACACCCACGTCTCGTTAATCAGATCGCGCCAGGTAATATTGTGATTGATGGAGTTACCGCCCCAGGAGCCGCAGCCCAGAGAAAAGGTCTGGCGCATACCGTTCCAGACGTTGCCACTGTTGGAGGCGGCCTGGGGCTGGTTCACCATCACCCGGGACGTACGCGTGGCGTTCGCCAGTTTCATAATGTTCTCATCGTTGTAGGAGTAGATGCCACAGCTGTGACCCTGCCCCTGATAGGCCTGAATATTATTGGTAAGCGCAATCGCCTCATCGATATCCGCAACACGGTAGAGGGCCATAACCACCGTCAGTTTTTCCCCGGAAAATGGGTGGTCGGGACCGAAGCCCGTCTCTGGAACAATCAGAAACTGCTTGCCCTCAGGCAGATCAATACCCGCCTGACCGCTAATGTTCACAGCGGGCTGCGCCACGATTTTGGCATTCAGATGCCCATCCTCCCAAATCACGTTCTGCAGCCTGAGCTTCGCGTCGCCCTCGATAACATGGCCACCCTCGTGCTTCAATTTCTCCAGGAATGCGTCGTATACCGCATCA
>JBLIIW010000192.1:0-7538 GCA_047635315.1 Halieaceae bacterium
GAGTAACGCTTTCCCTGGCGGCCGTCACGCGACCAAATATTGACCGCGGGAAGCCCAGCTCCTTAACCACATTATAGGGCGCCCCTACTTGGCCGGATGCCCAAACCGCCGCGGACTTCTGGCGCAGCTGCGGCGGGCGTTAGGCGACTGAGTCAACAATGCATTCAGGATAGGCATAATGAGAAAATATGGCTTTATCATATCAGGGGTTCTGATTATTCTACTGTCTGTATTGGTCGGCTTTTCTATAGCAATGACTCCGGCGCCATCAAGCGAAGATAAATCCGTCGTTGTATTTTCAGTACTCTTCTTCTTTGCTGGGTGCTTTTTGATTTTTTCAGACCTTAAACAACAAGGAAAGACTGAACAGTGAGCAGCACCCGACGAAACAGACACATAACAAGCCGTGGCTGGACGCGCTAGATAGCAATATGGATACGCTATACCGTCTGGTTTCACCAATCCCATACCTGGTGACACTGATTGCGGCCGTTGTCCTTTCGGTGCTGCTGTTCGATGCGTCCGTCTCGATGATCGGCAATCGCTCCTTGGGTGCTGCGTCCGGCGTCTTAAATGTCCTTGTCAACGCAGTGGTAGTTGGGCTCGCCATCTTCCTTGCGGCATCCCTGACTATCGGGAAGTGGTGTATGCGTTGGACACCCGGCATCATAGGGCATCTGTGGCGCTGCATTTTTCTCTATGGGTTTTTTGCAATATGCCTTGTCTCGATAGTCGGATTTACTGTTCCGTCCTATCGAAATCCGGGTATTGGTGGATTCTATGCCGTCACCATTTTCATCTCGTCGCTGTGCGGTATCGCAATCGATCTCTGGGCATCTCGTTCATCAAATTGAATCACCCCGGGCTTGCCGGAGACCCTCCTACACCTCGCGACCGGTGCTACTGGCATCGATCGGGCAGAAAACCTGCTGCGCAGCAGGATTAGGCAAATACACGCCCGAAGCCAGGCCCGTGGCGTGGTTTGCCTGCTTTAGAATCATTCTCGAATCCTATATCTTCGTGCCTACTGTTTAGTCATCGGCATCGAGGTAGATTCACATGAAGGTTGAAAACAAAGTAGATCCTAGCGAAGCGCAGCTAAACGGCTTCATGGAAGGCGATGCAGATACGCCAATCCATATGGTGAACTTACTCAAATTCAAAGAGAAAGCCGAATATAAAGATGGCCGCGAAACAGACCTGAGCGGCCAGCAAGCCTTTGGGATCTATGGCGCTGAAGTGCAGGCGCATATAGCTAAAGTAGGTGGCCACAGCATCTTTGCCGGTAAGGTGAGCCGATTAATGCTCGGGGAGGTAGAAGATCTTTGGGACATGATCGCAATCGTCATGTACCCCAGCAGGAAGGCGATGCTAAAAATGATCAGTGACCCTGCCTACGTAGAGAGCGCCAAGCATCGAAGTGCCGGGCTGGCAGGTCAGCTCAACATTGAGACAAAGGTCTGAACATTTGGGGTCAGAGGAATATTTGGGGTCAGGAATATTTGGGGTCAGAGTAGAAACCTCCTGGAACAATGGAGGACATTTCAGCTGAGGTTCTAGCCCGACGATTAGACGCCTAGGAAGCGGGGAATCAAATGACTAGTTTTTACTCTGACCCCAAATATCACGGCGTTCCCGTACAGTCTAGCCAGATGCTTTAACAAGGCAAGCAATGCGACGCTGTCGGCGCGAGCTCAAAGCTGCCGGAACGCCGCGGCCAGATGATCCACCAGCTCACGCACCCGCGCTGACAGATGGCGGCGGTGCGGATACAGCGCATAGACCCCAAAGTGATAGGCCTCCTGCTCCGCAAATAACACCTTGAGGCGCCCGGCAACGATGTCGTCCCCCACCACGTACATTGGGCACATGGCGACACCCAGACCGGCGAGGGCAAAACGCCGCGTCGCCTCCGGCGTGTTGGCGGTCATGGGACCGTCCACGGCAACCCGCACCGTCTCTTCCCCGCGGCTAAACGGCCAGACTCGCTCGCTGCGAAAGTTGCTATCGATCACACAGCGCCGCTCAGCCAGTGATTCCGGCGTGGGGGGCTCGCCCTCGCGCTGGATGTAGGCCGGGGATACGCAGACCACCACGCGCATGGGTGCCAGGCGCCGGGCGACCAGGGTGGAGTCGCTGGGCTGCCCAATACGCAGGGCCATGTCGTAGCCCTCCTCCACCAGCGCCACCTTGCGATCGCTCAGGCTGATGTCGATCTTGATGTCCGGGTTTTCCTCGATAAACGTGCACAGAGCCGGCACCAGATACTTCTCCCCGAAGGTCGTGGGTGCCGTTATGCGAATACGCCCGCGCAGGGTCTGGTGCTGTCTCTGCACGGTCGATTCCAGCTCATCAAACTCGGCCAGCAGATCCGTGCAGCGCTCCAGATAAGCCTGCCCGGTGGCGTTGAGGCTTACGCTGCGCGTGTTGCGGTCGAAGAGCTGGACGCCCAGACGCGTCTCCAGGGCGCGCACGGTCTTGCTGGCGGTTTGTACCGATACTCCGGCGCGCTCGGAGCCGCGGGTGAAGGATCCCTCCGCGGCTACGGCGGCAAACACACGCATGCTGTCGATTACGTCCATCGGAGCACCCTCATCATCCTCACCACCCTCATCATCCTCATCGCCCTCATCGCCCTCATCGCCCTCATCGCCCTCATCGCCCTCATCGCCCTCATCGCCCTCATCGCCACCAAAATCCTATTATCGCCGTAAAGGCGAAAGTCATTATCTATTATGCCGCTTTGTTTCCATTTTATTAAGCGTAGATTGACGTCTGTGCCGGGACGACACCCGCTCAAACCGGCCAACCACTCAACGCCGCACTCGGCTTAGCAAAGGAATCAACGTCATGAAACTGTATACCCACGAACTGTCTGGCCACTCCCACCGCGTACGTTTGCTGGCGAGCCTGCTGAATTTGCAGCCAGAAAACGTAGCGGTGAATCTGCTCGGCGGTGCCCATAAGCAACCAGAGTTTCTGGCCCTCAATCCCTTTGGGCAGGTGCCTGTGCTGGAAGATGGCGATGTCGCCCTCTTTGATTCCAACGCCATCCTCGTCTATCTGGCCACGGCCTATGACAGCGAGCGAAGCTGGTATCCCAACGATGCACTGGCGCAGGCGCAGATCCAGATCTGGCTGTCCAAGGCCGCCAACGAAGTCGCCAACGGCCCCGCTGCTGCGCGTCTGGTTACCGTATTCAAGGCTGGCTACGACCACGCGGCGGTGATCGACAAGGCGCACAGCTTCCTGCGCGTTCTGGAGGGCGCACTGGTTGGACGCGAATGGCTGGTAGGCGATGCCCCGACGATCGCGGATGTGGCCCTGTACTCCTACGTGGCGCATGCTCCTGAAGGAGGCGTGGATCTGGCGGCTTACGGCAATGTGCGGACGTGGATCGGACGCGTGCAGCAACTGCCGGGTTTTGTCGCCATGACGGCCACAGCAACCGACGCGTTGACGGCGCTCGCCGCATGACACCGGAGAACTGGCTGTTGCAACTCGCCTCGGAGTGGCATGCCACCGTCGCCGCAGACAGTTATTGCGGCGACGAATCCAGACCCCACACACCCTGTGGACACAAGACCAAGGCCGGAGAGCATCAACATGAAAGCAGGCTGGACTCACAAGGAATCACCCTTTCACGCCGGTGAGCAGGCGATCCAACAGCGCCTTGGCGTTCAGGAGCGCGCGGAAGACCTCGGGCGGCGCGTCATTCGCGACTACCTGCCCGAGCAGCATCGCGAGTTCTACCACGCCCTGCCCTTTCTGGTGGTTGCGACCACCGACGCCCAGGAACGACCCTGGGTGTCGCTGATCGCCGGCCCCCAGGGCTTTATCGCTTCACCAGACCCACAGCATATGCAGCTTAACGCCGCACCGCTGTTTGGATCACCGCTGGCGGAGTCGGGCGACAACGGCACGCCCATCGGCATACTCGGGATATTGCCGGAGACACGGCGGCGCAATCGCTCAACCGGACGGATACTCGAGCGCAGTGAGAATCATCTGACCGTGGCCATCGACCAGACCTTTGGCAACTGTCCCCAGTACATTCAGGCGCGTAGCGTGGAGCCGCGCCCATCGCTGGCGAACCCCGCTGCAGCGCGACCCGTCAGCAGCGGCACTTCCCTGGATGATCAGGCCCGCGCACTGATTCGCGGCGCAGACACTTTCTTTATTGGCACCTCGCACGGCGACGGCAGCGAAGGCCCGCACACCGGCGCCGACGCCTCGCACCGCGGCGGCAAGCCGGGCTTCGTTCATGTGGACGGCAACACCCTGAGCTTCCCGGACTTCTCCGGCAACAACCACTTCAACACCCTGGGCAATATCGAACTCAACGGTCGCGCGGGACTGATGTTTATGGACTTCGATAGCGGCGACCTGCTCTACCTGACCGGCCGCGCGGAGATCGTCTGGGACGATCCTACGATCCAGGACTTCGCCGGTGCGCAGCGCTTTGTGCGTATTGAAGTACAGGAATGGCGGCGCGTGGCCGACAGCCTACCAATCCGCTTTCACTTTGGCAGCTACTCACCCTCACTAGAGGCACTGGGAAGCTGGGAAGCCGTGGACGTCGCACAGGCCGCGAGCTCCGCAGGCGCAAATCATGACGTCGTGGAAGTCAGCGCTATCGTAGACGAGAGCCGCGATATCCGCTCCATCTACCTGCGCCCACACGGCGAATCAGCGCCCAGGCCGCATGCGCCGGGGCAGTTCCTGCCCATACGCCTGCAGGTTCCGGGCAGCGAAGACATGCTGCAGCGTGTTTACAGCCTGTCTGCGGCAAGCGATGGCAAACACTACCGCCTGTCGGTAAAACGCGATGGCGCCGCCTCCTCACAGTTGCACGACCATTTGCGGGTAGGTGATCGTCTGCTTGCCGGCAAGCCCGCCGGACAGTTTGTGCTCGATAGCAAGAGTACCCGTCCGGTGGTGCTGCTGTCGGCGGGTGTTGGTATCACGCCGATGCTGGCGATGGCACAAACCCTGGTGGCGCAGGCGGCCGCTGGCACGCACCAGCGCGAGGTGTTTTTTGTGCACGGCACGCGCGATGCCAGCAGTCATGCCTTTGCGGATGAACTGCGCGCGCTCAAGGTCGCCTACAAGAATTTTCATGTGCACACGGCGTACAGCAAAGCGGCGCCGGGTGACCGACTGGGCCTGCACTTTGACAGCGCGGGCCGCGTGGACCTGCCGCTGCTGAAAAAGTTGCTGCCCCTTGATGACTACGACTTCTATCTGTGCGGACCCGGCGACTTTATGCAGTCGCTATACGACGGCCTGCGCGGGCTGCAAATTCCCGAGAGCCGTATTCGTTTCGAGGCCTTTGGGCCATCGACCATAAAGACCCGCGCGCCTGCAGCAGATCCAAGTGCGATCACGCCCGCACCGGCACCTCCAGACACCGATGACGATTCAGCGCAGCCCATCACCGTGTATTTCGAACAAAGCAACGTGGAAGCCCAGTGGCGACCCGAGCGTGGCTCCCTGCTGGAGCTGGCGGAATCCGAGGGCATTGCCGCGCCCTTCTCCTGCCGCTCTGGCGCCTGCGGTGCCTGCGCCACGGGCATCCGCAAAGGCGAGGTGCGCTATGGTGAGTCACCGGATTTTGTGCCGGAAGACGGCGAGGTACTGCTGTGCTCGGCAACACCGGCACCGCTGTCGTCCGGGAGTGACCGTCTGGTACTGATGCTGTGAAGTGCCAATAAGCGCGGCCTGCGACGACTTGGATGCCGCTGCGCCATCACGTGTACTATCCTCCGTCCATTGAGATCGATCACTGTGCTTCACATCAGGTCCTTGCAGTAGCGCCAACCGAGTGAGGCAAAGAATTGGGAACACCGCTTATGTATGCGACCGCCACGCCCACCCTTATCCTCATTCTTCTTTGCAATATTCGAGGGGGCTGATATGACCCACGCTCAGACGCTCATCAACATGGGCTTCAGCGACGCACAGTTGCGCGGCGGCACCCTGGATGTTCGCTCGCCCATCGATGGCGAGGTCGTCGCACAACTGCACGAAACCACCTCCGAGGAGATGGCCCGCATGATCGCCGCGTCAAAGGCCGCTTTTGCCCACTGGCGCAGCGTGCCCGCACCGCGGCGCGGCGAACTGGTGCGTTTGCTGGGCGAGGAACTGCGCGCCGCCAAAGAAGACCTGGGCGCAATCGTGACCCTGGAAGCTGGCAAGATCAGCTCCGAAGGTCTGGGTGAAGTCCAGGAGATGATCGACATCTGCGACTTCGCGGTGGGCCTGTCGCGACAGCTTTACGGTCTGACGATCGCGTCCGAGCGCCCGGGGCATCGTATGATGGAGAGCTGGCACCCGATGGGTCCCTGCGGCGTGATTTCGGCCTTTAACTTTCCCGTTGCCGTGTGGTCCTGGAACGCCGCGCTGGCCCTAGTCTGCGGTAATCCGGTGATCTGGAAACCCTCAGAGAAAGCCCCGCTGACGGCCATGGCAACTATGACAATCCTGCAGCGCGCCCTGGACCGTTTTGGCGATGCCCCCAAGGGGCTGGTGCAACTGGCCATCGGCGGCGCGAGCATCGGCGCGACCCTCGCCGAGTCAAAAGATGTGCCGATCCTCTCAGCCACCGGCTCCACCCGCATGGGCGCCATCGTGGGCCCCAAAGTCCTGGGCCGATGGGGTCGACCGATTCTGGAACTGGGCGGCAACAACGCCATGATCGTCACCCCCTCCGCCGATCTCGATATGGCGGTACGAGCCATTGTTTTCTCCGCGGTCGGCACGGCGGGGCAACGCTGCACCAGCCTGCGTCGCCTGATCGTACACCACAGTATTCGCGAGGAGTTGGTCGCCAGCCTCTGCAAAGCCTTTGGCTCACTGCCGATCGGTGATCCCAGGAATGCCGGCACCCTGATCGGCCCCCTTATCGATCATCAGTCGCGCGAGCGCATGCTGGCGCAACTCGACAAAGCCCGTGCGGAAGGCGGCGTGGTGTACGGCGGGCATGCGGTGGATGAGGCGGTACCGGCCGGCGGCGCCTACGTAGAACCCGCGCTGGTCGACATGCCCATGCAGTCGGACACCGTGCGCGAGGAATGCTTTGCGCCCATTCTCTATGTGATGGGCTACGAAACCCTGGACGAAGCCATCGCAATGCAAAACGACGTGCCCCAGGGCCTGTCCTCCTGCATCTTTACGTTGAACCTGCGCGAGGCGGAAACCTTTCTATCTGCCGTGGGCTCCGACTGCGGCATCGCCAACGTCAACATCGGCCCCTCCGGCGCCGAGATAGGCGGAGCCTTTGGTGGGGAGAAGGAAACCGGCGGCGGTCGGGAGTCGGGTTCCGACGCCTGGAAGGCCTACATGCGGCGCCAGACCAATACCATCAACTACTCGGCGGAGCTGCCCCTGGCGCAGGGTGTGAGTTTTGATATTTGACGCTACATCAGCTTGGCTCTAGCGAGGCTCTCAGCAAGCAACTCTACAGAGCGAGCTGCTGAGCGACCTGCTGAGCACAGTGACCTACTGATTCCTGCAGGTGTGAAGCTCTGTACAGAAAG
>JBLIIW010000193.1:0-7382 GCA_047635315.1 Halieaceae bacterium
GAGCTGGATATCGACCATGTTCTGGCAGCGTCCGACCTTCCGAGGCCGGGACCCCGAAGACCTGACCAGTCGGATCTTCGGCCTGCGCGTAGCCCGCGACCTCCCCTAGGCGCGAGGGTTGAGCGGCCGGGCGTAAGCGCAGCCGCTCCTAGTGCTCTTAGCTAGACTGCACGGAAGTGCGCGCGGTCACCCTCCTCAGGAAGCGAGGCTCGCTATGGATTCCGTATCGCTGGATGCCTGGAAATCGCGCGGTCAGTTCGTGAAACTGCTGGGCCACGAGCTATTCTTCATTGATGAACCCGCCCGCGGCAGAGAGCGAGGAACACTGTTCCTGATTCACGGTTTTCCGACCGCGAGTTGGGATTGGTGGAAAGTCTGGCCCGCCCTCAATGAAAACTATCGGCTAGTTGCCCTGGATCTGTTCGGCTTCGGCTTTAGTGCGAAGCCCTTGCCCCCACGACTACCGCATCATGGAGCAGGCGAATCTCTGCGAGGCACTGGTCGCACACCTCGGCCTGCAGCAGTTCCATGTTCTGGCTCACGACTACGGTGATACCGTCGCACAGGAATTACTCGCGCGGCAGAACAACGGCGAGGGTGCCGGCGAGTGGCTGTCGTGCCTGTTCCTTAATGGCGGCCTAGGCCGCCTGGTTTGCCTCTGGCGCAGGGGTAAAGCTCAGCATGCGCTGGCTCATTGCAATAACGAAGTCCGCGTAGCCTTCCGCGTTGATGCTGCGCCCGCGAAACTGCCACGCTTTCACATGCCAGTCCTGTATCAGCGACAGAATTGCACTGGCGCTCAAATAGCTGTCGTCGCTGAGATAGATGCCTGCGACGATGCCCCTGTCGATCAGCGCCTGCGTTTCGCTGAGGAAGCGCCGTTCCATTTCCTTGGCGCGCCGAATCTGTTCCTCGGGAAAATTCTTGGTCTCCATAAACACAAAGAAGTACCAGGGGCGGAACAGTTCAGTCATGTAAATGTAGGCGCGGATACCGTATTCAACGCGCGCCACGATGTGCTCGCGTGGCGGCAGTAGCGCCTCTGTGCTTTCGACAAAAAAGCCACCCACGAAATCGCTGATCATCGATGAGAGTTCTTCCTTGCCGCGGATGTAGTTGTACATACCGCCCATACTCAGGCGGGTATCCTCACAGAGATCGCGAAGGGACATCGCATGGAAGCCGCGGTCTTCGCAGATGCGAAACGTAGATTCGAGAATCGTCCTGAGCTTGGGTACAGCAATGTCCTGTTTCTGTACTTTGATGCGCTGGCGATTGGCGATGAAGAAGCGCTCGTATACGCAGCTGCGGTCAAACGCCAGGGCATTTTCGAATGCGGCAAGAGCGGTATCTTCGGGCCAGCCTGGGGAAGTCGGTCGAGCGTCGAGCATGAGAGGTGCGCAAGGGCCTTTTATTACGAATCGAAGCTGAGCACCCGGCCGGACCATGTCGGCGCCGGGTCGTACAGGGGCACTGTAACGCATAAATGCTTGACGAGCGAGCGCTCGCTCTTTAAGGTCGGCACCCCTTTAGTGCGGTGTGGCTCCTGACAGTCCACGGCCATGCCCCGCCAGGATCAGTTCACTGGAGCGACTATAGTCTATGAGTAAATACGCAGGAAAGACCGCGGTAATTAGTGGCGGTGCCGATGGCATCGGCCTGAGTCTCGCTAAGACTCTTGGCGCCGAAGGCATGAATATTGTGCTGGCCGACATCGAAGGGCCGCAACTGGAGGCGGCCGAGAGCGCGCTGCGGGAGCTGAGCGTTCCTGTCTTAGCCGTTCACATGGACGTGGCGCTGCACGCGGACTGGGTACGTACCGCAGAAGCCGCAGTCGCCGAGTTTGGCGGTGTGCACATGTTGATCAACAACGCCGGCGTGAGCGGGGGTATCGGCGCCATCGAGACCCTGGACGATGCCGGCTGGCGCTGGACCATGGACGTCAACATTATGGGTGTGGTCTACGGCGCCAATGTCCTCGTGCCGATCATGAAGGCGCAGGGAGAAGGCGGCTGGGTCATCAATGTCGCGTCCATGGCAGGGATGGGCGGTGTTCCCTTCGCCGGCGCATACACCGCGACAAAAGCAGCGGTTGTGGCACTCTCAGAAGCCTGGGCGCATGAACTGAAAGATCAGAATATTCACGTGTCTGTACTGGCGCCAGCTTTCGTAAAAACACGCATTCACCAGTCTTATCGTAACCGCCAGCCCCGCTACGCAACGGACGTGCTGCCGACACCCGACGTGATCAACGTCGCGAAGGCGACCGCGAAAGCCGTGGAGAATGGTATCGATGCGAGTATCGTTGGGCAGCGTGTTCTGGAGGCTCTGGAGCAGGGCGAGCTCTATATTTTTACCCACCCAAACTATCAACCGGTTACTGACGAGCGCAGCAGCTTGATTAACGGAGCCTTCCAGCGCTCCGCTGCGAGTCCGCACGTAAAGGATCTGTTGGGTCAAAAGATCTGGGGCTTCAGCGACTAGCCAATTCACGCAGCGTCCCCATCCACACACGATTTGAGAGGCAGTTATGATAGCGAACAGAGAATTTGACGTTATCGTCTATGGCGCCAGTGGCTTCACGGGGCAACTCGTGGCCGAGTATCTTAATGAGCGGTATGGCGTTGGCGGCGAGCTACGCTGGGCCCTTGCAGGGCGCAACGCCGAGAAAATTCACGCCGTGATGGCGGAGTCGAAGCTGCCCGCCGAGCTGACAGTGATCGCTGCAGATTCCAGCGACGCTCCGGCATTACAGGCCATGGTGGCGCGCACGAACGTCGTACTTACGGCGGTCGGACCCTACCAGCTCTATGGATCTGACCTGGTCGCCGCCTGCGTAAGCGCAGGCACCGACTATGTCGATCTCTGCGGTGAGCCAAACTGGATGCGCGAGATGATAGACCAGCACGCCGACGCCGCTCGCCAGTCTGGCGCGCGGATCGTGTTCTCCTGTGGATTCGATTCCATCCCCTTTGACCTCGGCGTCTTCTACCTGCAGGAAGTCGCCAGAGAGAAGCTCGGTACCACCGTCAATCAGGTGAAGGGACGGGTACGCGACATGAAGGGTCACACCTCCGGCGGTACCGT
This sequence comes from Halieaceae bacterium, assembly GCA_047635315.1. Lineage (GTDB taxonomy): Bacteria > Pseudomonadota > Gammaproteobacteria > Pseudomonadales > Halieaceae > Congregibacter. The sequence continues at coordinate 3,088 of JBLIIW010000193.1, forward strand.
AGCCAGCATGAAGGCCACCATGATCGCTGCGGCCAAAGATCCTGCGGTGGGTGCGCTCCTTAAGGACCCCTACTGTCTGGCACCGGGCGCAGAGAAAGTCCCGCAGCCAAATAGCTTCAAACCGACCTACGATGAAGACATCGGTAGTTGGGCGGCACCGTTCATCATGGCGACCATTAACATGCCTAATGTGCATCGCAGTAACGCGCTCCTGAATAACGCCTATGGTGCGGACTTCACCTATTCGGAAATGCTCCTCACCGGGCCGGGAGACAAGGGCCAAGAGATGGCTATGGCCATGGCGAAGGCGGGCCTCAATACTGGCGATAAAGAACCGCAGCCCGGCGAAGGTCCGAGCAGGGATCAGCAGGTAGAAGGTTTCTACGATGTTGTCTTTACTGGGCGAAACGCGGGGGGCGAAAGTGTGTCGGTGTCGATTGCCGGCGATCGCGATCCTGGCTACGGCTCAACCTCACGCATGATTGCCGAAAGCGCAGTAACGCTGGCTCTGGGTGATATCCCCGCAGCCGGTGGTATCTGGACGCCGGCAGCTGCTATGGGCGCACCGCTGATGCAGCGGCTGACTGACAACGCCGGCCTGGAGTTTAAGGACGAGTCCTAGCGCGGGGGCGTGCGCTTCCGCTCTTCGTTCAGGCCTGGCCCGAGGATTTTTATGAAGGCCTGCGCCTGCGGTTCTACATCTAGGCGCAGGCGATTCTCCACTGCCGGAAACACGCCGGGCAGGGTGGTTTCCCACTCCTGATACACGAACAGGAAATCGTCCTCGATTTCCGCACCGATCGTCTGCACCGCAGCCTGCGCGCCTGGGGCAATGATGCTGAACCGCTCTTCTACGTACAGCGCAACCAGTGCGAGGCTGTGCATGTCCTCAATCGGTAGTGAGCCGCCAACAAAGCGTTTAACGGTGATGGCATCGGCCAGATGCATGCGGTGAGCGATCTCGAAACGCTCACCGTTTCAGCTAATGTCGGTCCAGACCGCGTGGCCACGATGCGCGCTGCCAGCCAGGCAGGTAAATGCCAGCAGCGCGCCAACACACCAGGGCAGTGATCTAGCCTTCATTCACCGCTTCCAGAGGCGCAGCCTTGTCGTCCTGAGCACCCGTTTTGCCGCTGTCTTTCAGCTTGTGTAACAGATCGGCCATCTGATTACGTTTCTTGGGCGATGACTTGTAGACAGAGAGTCGCGATTGGTGAATCTCTGGCGGGTAACGGTTGTTGCGGTGGTTCGCATCCGCAGTCTGAGGGTGCTGATCGACATACACATGAGAGATGGGCCTGTCTTCAATCAACTGGTGCGTGACGCGCAGGGAATTTCTGCGCCATATCTCTGCGGGTAACTCGAGGCTCCGCTGGCTGCCATCCTCATAGTCGATATCGAGCATCCGCGGAGTCGGTACGCCGCCGATGTTCTCGAAGTCGAGGAAGTAGAGCAGCTTGTCTTCCTCGATAGCGCGATCGAAGGCGCGTTGCTCCCAAGGCTCCAGCTTGTCGTAGTCCTTGCTCACGTCGTTGCGATCTTTGTTAGTCACCGCGAAGCGGTCCTTCTCACTATAAAGGTCCCGGAGGTCTTCATAGCGTGACTTGCGAGGCATGATTCCCGCTGCACGGTTGCGCTCTATGTCGTGGCGGACCCCCGTGCAACCGCAACCGACGAGGACTATGCCGCACAGTTTGCATTTGTGTTGGAAACCCGCGATCTGCTCTCGCGTACGCACAACGAGATCGGTCGCATTCGCAGCCTGCGTGACCAACTGGATGTTGTGCAGGGACGGCTCGAGGGCAACGGCGATGACCCGGTTGCGCCCTCGGTATTGTTGCAGGAGGTCCTGGATCTTCAGGCGAGTATTACGAGCATAGAGGAGACGCGCAACCCCCGCTCCAGCCTCCCGCGGGCGTTGGTCTTTACAGTTGTGGCCGTCGCGGCGCTGTACTTCTTTGTGATGCTTGTCTTTGTGTCGGTGATACCGACGGATGAGTATGCCGCTGTCACCCTCGTGGACGTCGCACGGCGCCTCGCCGGACCGGTTGGGGCCGTCGCCAGCTCCGTGTCGCGGCTGCTCGCCTATATCTCCTGTATTGCAGCATTGCCAGCAGTACGCAGGAGTGCGAGCGAGGAGGTCCATCGCACGGCATTTCGTATCCGGGGTGGATTCCTTATTCCTCTGGTCGCCTTGCTGGTATGCTTCTGGCTCCTGCTGCAAACCAAAACGGAGAATTGGGTGGCAGTCGGTTTGCTACTGCTGGTGGGGCTGAGTTTGTATCTCCTTGAGCGCTGGTTGAAGCGATAAACGTGAGGGTAGCCAAATGGACGCAGTAAAACGCATCGCCTTATTGATCGATTGCGATAACGTCAGCCACGAAGCCATCGAAGGTGTCCTCGAAGAACTGGCGAAATATGGCACCGTGAACGTTCGTCACGCACACGGAGACTGGAACAGTGATTCCCTGAAGGGCTGGGCGGCTAAGCTGCATCCACACGCTATTCGCCCCATGCAGCAGTTCGCCTATACCAAGGGCAAAAATGCCACTGACTCCGCGAGGATTATCGATGCCATGGACCTACTGTACAGCGGCAACGTTGATGCCTTTGCGCTAATGACCAGCGACAGCGATTTCACACCACTGGTTATGCGAATTCTGGAGAGCGGTCTTCGGGTATACGGATTCGGACAGCAGAAAACCCCGCAGCCTTTCGTCGACTGCTGCTCGCCGTTTATCTATATCGAAAACCTTATGGCCAGCACTCGCGATGCAGAGGAGCCCCAATCCTCCGCAAGCAAGGCCTCGCGGGCGAAGCTGCGCCAGGACGCGGCATTGGTCAAGCTGTTGCGCACAGCAGTGGAGCAGACAGCTGATGATGACGGGTGGGCGAACCTGGGACAGGTGGCCAGTTATGTCTCCAACAATGCGGCTTCGTTTTCTTCTGTGAATTACGGCTACCGGCGCATCAGTGAGTTGATCAGAGCCACGGATCTTTTTAAGATCGATATGCGTAACGGTACGGCAATGTATCTTCGGGATAAGCGTACAGCTGAGCAAAGTGGTTGAGCGATCTGGGTAAGCGCTCTAATCCGCGATGAACCAAAAAAAACCCGTTCCTTATGAAGGGTCCGGGTATAGACAATCTTACATCCGAACGCATGCCGACTTCCGGCATGCGTGGCGCAGACGCTAGAAGTTCACGAACGCCCGTACACCAACGCGGCGACGATCCGGCAGGCCCGCTACCCAGGCACTGCCAAAGGTGTCCAGGTCCGAGTTACGCGAGACGTTGAAGTAGGTATCGTTGTCAAACAGGTTGGCTACGTAAAACTCTACCCGGTAGGCATCTTTTTCGACGCCCATGCGCAGGTTTACTAGCTCACGATCACCGGTCTCGTACAAGTTCATTTCGGTGGCGTACTTGGTTGATTCGTACATCACCTCAGCCCGAGCGAAACCGTCAACGGCGCCATCTAATAGCGGCCTTGAGTACGTGGCGACTGCAGATGCTGTGTACTCTGGGGCCCAGAACAACTGGTTACCCAAGTGATCCTGATCGGTCACCGCAGCACCATTAGTTACACAGACGCGGCAGGACCCATCTTCAAACTCGGTGTAGTTCCACGCAAGAGATGCCTGCAGAGTCAGCCGCTCGGTGGCTGCGAAACCCGCCTCAAGCTCAATACCATGCATACCCAGGGTGCCGATGTTCGCGAGAACGGCTGCGACCTGCGGGCTGTTGTCACTCTCGCGTGTGAAATTGCCCACTTGCTGCACCTGCTGCTCACTGATCTCGCCCCAGTAGGCTACGGCCGAACCCTGAAGGCGGCCGTCAAAGAGCCCTCCCTTGATACCGATCTCGTACTGGTCGAGCGTTTCCGGGTCGACGTCTAGGCCGGTACCGGTAACGTCTGCTAATTCCGCCTGTTCATTTGGCGTTAGCGTGGTGTAGATAGAGTTGAAACCACCGGGCCGGAATCCCCGTGAGAAGTTGGCAAAGACCATCAGGTCTTCCCGCAGTGCGTATTCCACCGTGGCTCTGCCGCCAACATCATCGAATTCCGTTGAGAGGTCACCTGATGGTATGTCGATCTGGTCATTCTGGTAGCGCAGCTCACCACTGAGCGTCAGCTTATCCGTTACGTCGTAGTAGATGCCGCCAAAGACACCCTTCGTTGTTACTTCCAACAGTGGGCGACAGGTGAAGCTGGTTGGCGCAAAGAAAACACCGGCGATACAGGAGGCTATATTCTCGACCTCGATGTAATTACCGCCGACAAGCCAGCGCAG
>JBLIIW010000194.1:0-7315 GCA_047635315.1 Halieaceae bacterium
TGGCCCGCCGGCTTTGACTTGTCTTCACTGCCAGTACCCGGGTCGGCCCTGGGCCGACGCACCGGTCGTTCGCTAATTGTCACCTGCGCGGACGATGTGGACCCGGCTTTTGATATACAGCTGCGCTATTTTGCGCCGCAGCACGGTGTACCCGAGGACATGGCAACCGGCTCGGCCATGCGGGTGTTGGCCAGCTATTGGTCGAACCGTGAGCTGGATGAGCGGCTGACTGCCTGGCAGTGTTCGCCGCGAGGGGGGGTGTTGCGCAGTCGCATGGAAGGGCCCGTTACATGGATCGGGGGGCGGGTACTGGCCTCTGAGGTCGGCAAAGAGGATGGTCAGAACTGTGAACAGTGAGGCGATACAAGAGGCATTTCTCGAGACGAGGCTGCAATCGCTGGCTATCTGTGAGCCCCTGCAAGTGGAAGATTACTGCCTGCAGGCCGCGAGTTTTGCCAGCCCACCGAAGTGGCACCTTGCACACACTACCTGGTTCTTCGAAACCTTCATCCTCAAACCCTTCGCGACCGATTATCGACCCGTGGATCCGCTCTATGAGGTGCTCTTCAATTCTTATTACAACGGTATTGGTGAGCAGCACCCGCGTCACCGGCGGGGCCTGCTTTCGCGGCCAAGCCTTGCGCAGGTGCGGGCTTATCGCGAACAGGTAGAGAGAGCGGTGTGGCTTTTGCTTGAGAACCGAGATCATCCACAGAGCGACCTGATAGAGGCGCGGGTTGTACTGGGTATCGAGCACGAGCGCCAGCATCAGGAACTCCTGCTTACAGACATTAAGTACTCGCTTGCGGCGAATCCCCTGTATCCCGCCTATACATCCGGCCTTGGCAGCTCTGGCGCGGCCTTGCAGCCCCTGCGCTGGGAGGCGTTCGCTGGCGGGCTCGCCGACATAGGTTACGCCGGGGAGGCTTTCTGTTTTGACAACGAGCAGCCGCAGCACCCGTTTTTCCTGCAGCCCTTTGCGTTGGCCAGCAGGCTGGTCAGCAACGGGGAATTCCAGGCATTTGTCGACGACGGTGCCTATGAACGTCCGGAATTCTGGCTTGCGGATGGCTGGGCGGCCGTGCAGGCCGGGAACTGGCGCTCCCCCTTGTACTGGCTCGAAGCTGAGAGGCAATCGCTGGAGTTCACGCTCTACGGTCTGCAGCCGCGCGATGCGAGCAGTCCCGTTTGTCACGTTAGCGGCTATGAGGCCGACGCCTACGCGCGCTGGGCCGGCGCACGGCTGCCGACGGAGCAGGAGTGGGAGTACGTGGCTGCGCAGCGACCGGCAGGCGCGGATGGCATAGACGCGGGTGTCTATCATCCCCGTCCTCCATCACCGGCGGCACACGGTCCAGATAAGGACGACCCCACATTGGGGGGCAATGGGCACATTGCCCAGCTTTATGGTGACTGCTGGCAGTGGACTCGCAGTGCCTACAGCCCCTATCCGGGCTTTGCGGCGTCCGCAGGTGCAATCGGCGAATACAACGGCAAGTTTATGAGTAATCAATGGGTTCTGCGCGGCGGCTCCTGCGTGAGCAAACGGAGCCAGGCCAGGCCGACCTATCGCAACTTCTTTTATCCGCGGGATCGCTGGCAGTTCAGCGGCATCCGCCTCGCCCACTAGACCAGAGACCACGAAACTATGCCCCAGGCACTGCGCAGAATGAGCAACGTCAGCTTTCGCGATGAGCACCCGGATCCCGGAGACGGGCGTGAAGAGATACTCTTCGGCCTGCGTCAGGCGCAGAAATCCGTCAATCCGAAGTGGTTATATGACCAGCGCGGCTCCGAGCTCTTTGACAGTATTACGCGTCTGCCGGAGTACTACCCCACGCGCACGGAAGTCGGGATTCTCACCAGCCACGGGGCGGAAATCAGCGAGTGCTGCGGCCATGAATGCCTGTTTATCGAGCCCGGGAGCGGATCCAGCGAAAAGGTCCGTATCCTGCTTGAATGGCTGAGACCGTCTGCCTACGTACCCGTGGATATCTCCGCAGAGTTTCTTCAAGCATCGGCCATTGCTCTGGGAGCGGAGTATCCCTGGCTGGATATTTACGCCGTCTGTGCTGACTTTAATCGGGATTGGTCTTTTATCGAGGACCTTACGGATGAGAAACGCGTGGTGTTCTATCCTGGATCCACCATCGGCAATCTCGAGCCGGATATGGCGAAAGATTTTCTCCTGCGACTTTCCGCGCTTATCGGCACGAGCGGGGGGGCGGTCATTGGCGTCGATACGCACAAGTCCAGCGCGCGCCTGAATGCCGCCTACAATGACTCTCAGGGCGTGACGGCGCAGTTCAATCTCAATGTGTTGCGCCGCCTGAATGCACTGCTTGAGGCGAATTTTGACGAGAGCAGCTTCAGCCACCATGCTTTTTACAACGAAGAGCGACGCCGGATTGAGATGCACCTGGTCAGTGAGCGGGCGCAACAGGTGACCGTAGCCGGCATGCAAGTCGAGTTTGCCGCCGGTGAGAGTATTCACACGGAAAACTCCTACAAGTACACGCCGGAGGAGTTCGGAGCCCTGGCCGCGTCGGCGGGTCTGGAGGTGTTGCGTAGCTGGCTGGACGATGAGGAATTGTTTGGCGTTTACTATCTGCGCCGCGCTGCCGGCGCCTGATGGGGGGCTGGCGCCGCTGCCACTACCAGTGGCCGGTACCGCGCTCGCCCTTGAAGGGGCCTGCGAGACGATCAGTGATCCAGCCGCCGTAAAACTCGCCCGCTTGTGGCCTGACCCGTTCGCCGTTTACAAAGCAGTTTATCCGGGCCGGATAGAACGAGGCGTGTTGATGAATCGCTGCGAAGCTGGCGCTGGGGTTGGCGTAGAGCCAGGCTACGGGCGTTGCATGGGGGTCATCGGCCATAGCGAAGTAGCTGGCGCGGCCTTTCCATTCGCAGAAACTGCCATGCCCGATCTCAATCAGCATGGCCCAGTTAATGTCCGCCGCCGGAATGTAGTAGGTGGGCGGACTGGCGGTTTCCAGTACGCGTAGCGCAGAGCGGCTGCTGGCGACCGGGACCTGAGCGTAGCTGACGTCTACCTGCTCATCGCTGTCTACCAGCACCGGCGGTCGTGGGTAATCCCACACGGACTCCTGCCCGGGGCCCGGTACCTCGGCAAAGTCCGGACGCGTCTTACCTGTAAATTTCCACATGCGCGTAGCTTAGCGCGAGTGGCTCGGGCTGAACAGGTGCCGCAGATATAGTGTCGACCTGGGGCGCAGGACGACGGCAGATTGGACTATGCTCGGTACCGTGAGAACAGGAGAAGGATCTGATGCGAGAAAAGGTGACCTTTGTAAGCGATGGCGTGACCCTGAGTGGCGCGCTTGAGACACCGGAGTCGGGCCTGCGCTGCTATGCGCTGTTTGCCCACTGCTTTACTTGTGGCAAGGATGTCGCGGCAGCCTCGCGTATTGCCCGCTCCCTGACGGCTGAGGGTATCGCGGTGCTGCGCTTTGATTTTACCGGGCTGGGCAATAGCGATGGCGATTTCGCCAACAGCAACTTTTCTTCCAATGTGCAGGATCTTCTGGCCGCCTGCGAATTTCTGCGCGATAACTACGAGGCTCCGCAGCTACTGATCGGCCACAGTCTCGGCGGCGCGGCGGTACTGGCCATGGGGGCGCAGGTGCCGGAGGTGCGGGCGGTGGTAACGATCGGCGCGCCGCACCGTGCCGAGCATGTGGCGCACAATTTTGCGGCGGATCTGGCCACGATCAGAAGCGCGGGGGAGGCCGACGTGAGCCTCGGCGGTCGTCAGTTCCGTATAAAAAAGCAGTTTATCGATGATATCGAAACCTATGCAGCGGAAGACCTGGGGAAGCTGCGCAAGGCCCTGTTGGTCATGCACGCGCCCCTCGATGCCACCGTGCCGGTCGCTGAAGCAGAGAAAATCTACCGGGAGGCCAGACACCCGAAAAGTTTTATAAGCCTCGATGACGCCGATCATTTGTTGAGCCGCAAGAGCGATTCCGAGTATGTGGCACGAGTCCTGGCGAGCTGGGCCAGCCGTTATGTCTCGGCGGATAGTGCGCCGGAGCGACCGGCGATCAGCGCCGGGCAGCTGCTGGTGGAGGAGAAGAATCACAAGTTCACGCAGCACGTTTATAGCGACAGTCATCACTGGTTGGCTGATGAACCCCGCGCTGTGGGTGGAGACAATACCGGGCCCGACCCCTACGAACACCTGCTCGCGTCCCTGGGTGCCTGCACCGCTATGACCCTGCGCATGTACGCGCAGCGCAAGGCCCTGCCTCTGGAGCATGTGGCGGTAGAGTTGCGCCATCGGCGCGATTACGCCCGGGATTGCGAGGACTGCGACGAGAAGCCGGCGCAAATCGAAGTGCTGGAACGCCAGATCAGTTTCACCGGCGACCTCTCCGAGGAACAGCGCGGCCGCCTGCTACAGATTGCCGATCGCTGCCCGGTACATCGGACGCTGCACGGTGAGCTGGAGGTGCATACGACACTGGCCACACCTGGCGCCAGCGGCGGCGGGTGATTCGCCTGCACGTGAGTGATGATGGAATTCTCAGCTGAGGACATAGCTGATCTGCGCGAGGCCCGTGAGCTGCTGGAAAATCCGCGCCTGGCCGCTCGTATGAGCCAGGTGATCGGAGCGCCGCTGGAAAAGGGCATGGATCTCCTGCCTGAGGCGCTCAGCGGGCGCCTCGACGAACTGGTCCAGGGGGCGCTCCTAAAGGCCGCTCAGGCCGCTCTGTTTACCCTTGCCGATGCGCCCGGAAGGAGCGCTTCTGAACGCTGGCACAAGGTCGGCGTTACGGTTTCCGGTGGGGTAGGGGGGTTCTTTGGAGCCAGCGGTTGGATCGCGGAGTTTCCTGTTTCCACGACTTTGATTCTCCGCGCAATCGCCGATATCGCCCGCAGTGAGGGCGAGTCCATCACTGCACCGGAGACCACCTTGGCCTGCATGGAGGTGTTCGCCCTGGGCGGCACCAGCGCCTCTGATGATGCGGCTGAGACCGGCTACTTCGCCGTTCGCTCAGCCCTCGCCAAGTACCTCGCGGAGGCGGCTGAACATATGGCCCGGCACGGGTTTGCCCAGGGAGCGGGTCCTCTGCTCAGCCGCTTTGTTGCCCGAATAGCGCACAATTTTGGCGTGCAGGTTTCGCAGAAGTTTGCGGCCCAGGCGATGCCCGCTCTGGGCGCTGCGGGAGGCGCCGCTGTGAACGCGCTGTTTATGAGCCATTTTCAGAGTATGGCAAGAGGTCATTTCGTGGTGCGCCGGCTGGAGCGTAAATACGGCGCGCAAGCGGTCAGGATTCAGTATCAGGCACTGTGATCCCGGGTGCATGCACCGTGGCCTGAAGCCGCGATACATGCGCTATGACGCTCCCTAGCGGAGCAGCAGCGTGGGAATTCCCGAAGCGCGCAACAGGTCGGCGGTCTTGCTGCCAAACAGCAGGCTGCGCAGGGGCGAGTGACTGAATGCGCCCATAATCAGCAGGTCGATGCCCTCGTCCTGGCTGCTTTTTGCAATAACAGTTTCCGCATCCCCAGAGACCAGTTTTGCAGATACCTCAAAGCCGGCGGAGGACAGTTTTTCCTCTGCCCAGGACAGTTTTCTGGAAGCGTCCGCAGTGGGTTTTCCCGACATGAGCAGGTGGATAGGCAGGCCGCGAAAGAGCGGGCTCGCCGATACCATCTGCACACCGCGGCGGGTGACAACACCGCCATCGAAGGCGATCATGATGCGTTCCGGCTCCCGGAATCCTTCGGTGACAGCCAGGATGGGTCTGTGCAGCCCGCGCACCACGCGCTCGACGTTTCTACCCAGATCCCGCTGGGTGGTCTCGGCGGCCTCCCCGCGACGCCCAAGAACCATCAGGCGAACGCCCTCCTCCTGCTCCAACAAGGTCTCGACCAGCTCGCCGTATCGCTGGCGAATATCCACTTCTGCCACGCCGGCCGCACTGGCGCGTTCGCGCAGGCGGTTGAGAAACAGGCGGCCGCGCTCCCGGGCGGCCCGGGTGCGGGCCTCGTCCTCGCTGGACAATTTGTTGAGAAGTTGTTCCTGGGCATCGAAGCCGATGGCGCCGCTGTGATCCTCGCCAGAGGGAGGCTCTTGATGACGATCGATGATGTGCAGGAACTGCAGCGGTGCGTCCATCCTGCGCGCGGCCCAGGCGGCGTAGTCGGCCACGTAGTCTGCAAAGGTGGACTGATCTACGCAGGCCAGTACTTTTTCTTTTGGGTTCACCGTCACCTCCTTATTGGCCGAGCAGCATGTCGTTGGTGTCATCCTTGTCGTGAACCGCAAAGCGATCGACCATGGTGGCGCTGGCTTCGTTGAGACCGATCACTTCCACCTCGGTGCCTTCCCGACGGTACTTGATAATCACTTTGTCCAGAGCGCTGATCGCGGTGATATCCCAGAAATGGGCGCGGCTCACATCGATGCGCACGCGCTCGATGACCTCGCGGTAATCGAAGGCGTTCACAAAGCGGTCGGCGCTGGCAAAAAAGACCTGCCCAAAAACACTGTAGGTGCGCGTGCGACCGTCATCTTCCATCAGTGAACGCAGGTAGAGAATCTGGCCGACTTTATGCGCGAAAAAGAAGCCGGACAGGAGTACGCCGGTGAGTACGCCTCGGGCCAGGTCGTGGGTGGCGACCGTCACGACCACTGTGGCCAGCATAACAACGGAGGAACTGCGTGGATGGTCGCGCAGGTCGCGGATGGACGACCAGTTAAAGGTTCCGATAGAGACCATGATCATGACCGCGACCAGCGCCGCCATGGGTATCTGGCTAACCCACTCGCCGAGAAACACCACCATGATAAGCAGGAACAGTCCGGCCACCAGCGTAGACAGGCGCCCGCGGCCGCCGGATTTCACGTTGATCACCGACTGTCCGATCATGGCGCAGCCCGCCATACCGCCGATCAGGCCGCTCGCTATGTTGGCGATACCCTGGCCAACGCACTCGCGGTTTTTGTTGCTCTTTGTATCGGTCAGGTCGTCGACAATCGTGGCGGTCATCAGCGACTCCAGCAGGCCGACCACCATGAGGGTCAGGGCATAGGGAAAGATAATCGCGAGAGTCTCGAGGTTCAGGGGAATGTCGGGCAAAAGGAATATGGGCAGGCTGTCCGGGAGCTCGCCCATATCGCCGACTGTGCGAATGTCCAGGTCAAGCCAGATGGCGACGACTGTCAGAACAACGATAGTGACCAGGGGGGAGGGGACGGCCCGGGTGATATAGGGCAGTCCGTAGATGATCGCGAGTCCCGCGGCGGTCATGGCGTACACATGCCAGCTGACGCCAATCAGCTCCG
>JBLIIW010000195.1:0-7176 GCA_047635315.1 Halieaceae bacterium
TGCAATAGATGCTTGCAGAGAAACGATGCTACAACCATACGCACCCGGTTGTGCATGCAGCCGGTCTGCCAAAGCTCGCGCATCCCCGCGTCAACAATCGGGTAGCCGGTCTGGCCCTGCTGCCAGCTTTTGAGTGCCGGGGGCGCCGACACCCAGGGGAATCCTCTAAACCCGCCCTTGAATGGCGTTTCGGGTATTCCCGGAAAAAAATGCAGGAGATGGTAGGAAAATTCGCGCCAGCCCAACTCGGACTGGAACTTGCCGATGGCAGCGGCCGTCTCCGGTGCTTCCAGCTTGCGCTGTTCGCAGGCGGCCCAGACCTGTCGAGGAGAAAGTTCTCCATGATGAAGATGCGCGGAGAGACGCGAGGTCAACGCTGCCCCCGGGTAGTCGCGGCCCGCTGAGTAATCGCCAACAGCTGCGGCCAGAAACGCCCGCAGCCGTTCCCTGGCACCGGTTTCTCCGGGTTGCCACAGAGAACCCCAGTCTGCGGCCCAGTCCGGATCCCTGGGGCAGAGCTTCCAGTCATCCAGTTGCTCGGTGGCGCAGGCCAGGGATGTGAGTGACCACTCGGGGTCTACGCGTGGTGCCGGAACAGCTAGCTCCTGGCGAAGGCAGGCGCGCCAGAATGGCGTGAAGACCTTGAAAGGTCCTCCGGCCTGGGTGAGTACACGCCCGGGTTCATGGAGCAGGCTCCCCGGAAAGCGTTTGAAGAGCACGCCTGATTTATCCAGTTCCGCATGCAGTTGCTCCTCCTGAGCACTGGCCCAGGGTTCATAGCGACGAGAGCAGTAGACGGCATCCGCTCCGCTTTCCGCGCAGAGCTCCTGAAGCGCCGAGAGGCTGTCGCCACTGCGCAGGACCAGCTGTCCGGCCCGTGCGGCGATGTCGCTACCGAGGGCCGTGAGGCTCTGGTGTAACCACCAGCGGCTTGCCGCCCCGGAAGACCAGTCACCCGCTGCCGCGTCGTCCAGCACGTAAAGCGGAATAATTTCCTCCGCGTCGCGCTGCGCAGCGACCAGCGCCGGCAGATCGCTGAGACGAAGATCCTGCCTGAACCAGAAAATCAGACGTCCATGCGCTGCCATATCAGTAGTCCCGTACCCCGTGGTCGGTAGTTGCCGGCCCCGATTGCTGCGCTGCGGGGAGGTCAGTCGCATCCAGCAGTGTCAGCAGTTGCTGCAGGCTCTCCTCTGCAGGTGCGCTGATTTTCTCGCAGACTCGATCGTCTGCACGGGTGCGCCCCGGGTTGATAATAAACAGCGGTTTATCCAGTTCCTCTGCCCAGCGGCAAAACCGGTATCCGGAGTAGACTTGCAGGGAACTGCCGATGATCAAAAGGCTTCTTGAACGCTCCAGGGCCAGTTTGCTATCGCGGACCCGTTGGCCGGGAATACGACCTCCAAAAAAAACCACATCCGGCATCAACATGCCGCCGCAACGCTCGCACTCGGGAACACGAACGCATTCGACGGCGCTGTCGGGCAAGTCCGCATCGCCATCCGGGCGGGCTCTCGCGGCCTCGGCGCTGATCTGTGGATTCAGCCTCAGTAGACGGCTCTGTATATGCTCCCGGCAGCTATCGTGTTCGCAGGCTAGACAGCGCACGCGGTCGAGTCGGCCATGTAAATCGATGACGTCGGCGCTGCCTGCGCGCTGGTGCAGCCTGTCCACGTTCTGGGTGACCACGCGGGTGAGATGCCCGCGCGCCTGCAGAGTGACCAGCAAGCGGTGGGCGATCCCCGGTCGGGCATCCCGCACCGCTGGCCAGCCTAGCAGGGAGCGCCCCCAGTAACGCTGGCGTTGGCTGGCATCCGCAACAAACTCCTGATGGGTAATGGGATCGCTGCGCAGCCACTTACCCTCGCAATCGCGGTAGGTGGGTATACCTGCGCCCGCACTGATGCCGGCGCCGGTCAAAACGAGCGCGGGCAGCGCCGCGGCGAGCCTGGCGAGCTGGGCCGGGCTGGCGACAGCTGTGGCTGCGCGGCCGGTTTTCATTAATGTTTCCATACGCGCACTATACGCATGCGCGCAGCCTTGGATGCAGCTTGTCCAGTTTCTGATCCAACGCAGTGCAATAGCGGTACCCTATAGGTCGAATCGCAATAAGGATCTGCAAATGGACGTTTTGGTCACCGGTGGCACCGGGTTTATCGGAGAGAGTTTGCTGCGCGCATTGCTGGGAGCGGGTCACAGTGTGACGGTGCTAAGCCGCACGGCGCCTGAAGGGGCGCGCGGCGGTATCCGTTACGTACGGCAGCTTGAGCAAATCGGGGAGGGTATCGATGCCATCATCAATCTTGCGGGCGCGTCGCTGGCCGGAAAGCGCTGGACCGCAGCGTATAAGCAGGAGATTGTTAGCAGCCGACTGGATACCACTAGGGCGATTGAGAGATGGGTGAGCGGTTTGTCCACACCGCCTGCGGTGATGCTCAGTGCCAGCGCTATCGGTTATTACGGGGCTCATAAGGATGCGCTGCTCACGGAAGCTGATCCGGTGGGTTCGGGTTTTTCTGCTGCATTGTGTCAAGACTGGGAAGGCGTGGCCGAGCAAGCGGCCGCCGCTGGCGGCATGCGTTTGTGCCGTCTGCGCCTCGGGGTGGTTCTGGACGGAGGCGGAGGCGCCTACGCGCAGATGGCACTGCCCTTTAGACTGGGTATTGCCAACTGGGTGGGAGAGGGCAGCCAGTGGTTGAGCTGGATACACCGGAAGGATGTGATTGCGGCAATGCTGCATTTGCTCTCGGATGAGGGCTGCTCCGGTGCCTTCAATCTCACGGCACCGGAGGCCGTGACAAGTCGGGGATTCTGCACTGCGATGCGCGTGCAGCATCGCACCATGTTAGCTGTTCCGATGCCGGCACCGGTGATGCGGCTTATGGTCGGAGAAATGGCTGATGAACTTCTGCTCAGCGGACAGCGAGTACTACCGGCCCGCTTGCAGGAACAGGGCTTTGCCTTCAGTTATCCGAGCATCGATAGCGCCCTCGCAGCGATCACCGCGGACTCCTGATACCGCGGTGAGCAGAGCCCCGGCGCCTCTGTTAGCGCCCGGGCTCAGCCCCCGTTGCCGGACAACAAATAGTCCGAAAAGGCAGAGCGGATATGTTCGTTCTTGCTCAGCTTGCCAAGGGCCGCCCGTTCGAGCTGACGGACCCATTCGCGGCTGACGGACATGCGGTCTGCAATCTCCGCACGCGATAGTGGAGGCCCTTCGTGGAGGCCCCAGCGGGCGACCACGACTTCCCGCTCCGCCTGGTCCAGGGTGGCCATCTCACGCAGCAGCCGCTGGTTCAGGGATTCAGTCTCTGCTACCGCTTCCGATGCCTGGAAGGGGCCGCCTGACATGCTATCCAGGAGTGTGCTTCCCTCATCGTCATGCTGCGGTGTGTCCAGACTCAGACCCAGATTGCGCAGCTGTAACAGGTCGCGCGTTTTCTCCAGAGGTAGTCCCACGGCCTGAGCCAGCGCAGCGTCGCCGGGTTCTTCGCCAGTTCGCTGACGCTCGTTCAGGCGAATTCTGTACAGCTTGTTGATCTGTTCCTGCACATGGGTGGGGTAGCGGATCAGCCCCCCCTGATCACCCACATGCCGTCGGATCGCCTGTGTAATCCAGTTAAAGCAGTAGGTGCTGAAACGGAAGCCCTTGCTGTGATCGAACTTCTCCGCCGCGCGAATCAGACCAAGAGTGCCCTCCTGTATAAGGTCAAGATAGCTGACGCCCTTGCCGCGGTGACGGCCGGCAATAGAGTAAACCAGACGCAGGTTATGCATCGTTAAGGTGTCGCGAGCATCCGCGTACGCAGCCAGTAGTTCCTTGAGTTGCTCGCGCACCTCGGTTCCAAGCTGTGGTGCCGCAGGCTGATGAGAACGCGTC
The DNA here is from genome assembly GCA_047635315.1 of Halieaceae bacterium. Taxonomy (GTDB): domain Bacteria; phylum Pseudomonadota; class Gammaproteobacteria; order Pseudomonadales; family Halieaceae; genus Congregibacter. Next base: position 3,881 of record JBLIIW010000195.1, read on the forward strand.
CAGAACTGCCGCCACTGCTGCAATGCGTCGGCGACGCTATCCGCTCGTACTGAACCTGAGTCACGCAGGGCGACGACTGCAAGGCCCGCTGTGAGGCTCGCGGGAAGCTCGAGATCGCTGAGGCGCTTGTGCAGGAAGCGTTCACTGCGTTTGCGCTGCAGTGCGTTATACAGGGCCTCCATGCGGTCAGCTCGCTGCCCGCGGGCCATGTATACGGCCATCTCCCTGCGCAGAATGAAGTGGTGATCCCGGTTGCTGAAATAGGCGACATCCAATGGAGTGAGGACGCTATTGCCGGACCACTCGCGAAGATAGCGTTGAATCGCGGGATCGCGCACAAATAACTTCTGGAGTGCGTGCACGGCAGTCCACTTATGTGTGTCGATCTCGCGCTCCTGCTGTGCGGTGAGCAGAGGATAACGCCTTGCCTCGGCAAAGCGACGCTCCAGATCACCTTCGTCTGTCTCACTGGCGAGTGATTCCACGGTATCTCCAGATTGTTTCATTGTTGAGATATACGGTTCTTTGTCCACTTAGGTATGAGTAAATTCATCTTTTGTCTTGCTATAGGCCGACAAAAATTGGACAAGGGGGCAGCTGGCGGACATCCGACAACATCTTTGTCGCGTATTTCCACATAATCATCCAGGAGTTGCTTATGAACGCGGCCGTCTTTGAGTCCCGCCCGTTGTACGGAATAGGTACTGTTGCCCGACTTACGGGTATCAAGCCTGACACGCTGCGCGTATGGGAGCGTCGTTACGGCCTCGGTGCCAGCCAAAAGTCTGCCACCGGGCGTAGGCAGTATACACAGGCCGATCTGGAACATCTGCAATTGGTAGCTGCACTGGTAAGCGCGGGAGCCCGCATCGGAGAAATTGCCCGCTCAGAACGCAAGACCCTAGAAATGCTCGTGCAGCAGCGGGGCGTCCGCGGTCGCGACCCGTTACCTAAGGCCAAGCCTCGCGCACTGTTTGTTGGTGTATCGCTATGCGAGTGGCTGGACGGTCACCAGGGCTGTATTTCAAATGTGGATGCGCGCCTTGCGCGGGTTCCACTCACGGAACTTGCCAATGATGACTTTGCGGTGCTCGGGGACAGCGATGTTTTGTTGATCGAATGCCCGTCCTTGGGCAGTGCGAATCTGGCAAGCCTCACTGCAATTCGCGAGGCCGGGGTAGGGGCCAGAATTATCGTCTGCTACCAGTTTGCTAGCGCGCATTGGCTTGCAGAGCTTCAGCGTATGGACCTGGCGAGCATGAGTTTTCCCCTCGACCCAGCCAAGCTCGCCTTCGAAATAGCACGCAGCGCAGTGGAGAGCGAAGTGACTCTCGGGGAAACCAGTCTGGGGGAGCTGATGGTCGCAAAGCCCAGACAGTTCGGAGCCGCAGAGCTGGCAGCTGCACGTTCTCTGAGGAGCCGCCTTGACTGCGAGTGCCCGCGGCACATTTCCGATCTTGTTGAGGCTCTCGCCAATTTTGAGGAGTACTCAGCGTCCTGCTCCGTCGACAACTGGCATGATGTGGCGGTGCATTCCTGCATATACGCTTACACAGGCCAGGCGCGGCACCTTATGGAAAATGCGCTGCAGGCTGTGCTCGAAGGGTGTTCGGAGGAGTTTCGTGCCGCTGTCGGATCTCAGCGCCAGCAGTCGAGGCACCTTAGCGATGTGGCCTGAGGTGCTGGTGCACGGCGACGCTCTGCAATCGTCACAGGAGCTTCCGGTACCAGGGAAGTCCACAGGCGACCTCGCACCCGCGACCAGCGGTGGCCCCAGGCTTCCCTGCCGTGGGTGTACTGCGGACTGTGTGAATTATGCGCGTTGTGATGGCAAGCCCTGGCGCTTATAGCACCCGTGGGACGGCAGGGCCCCTAACGCAGGGATTGCACGAAGATGAGCAGAATCATGGCCGGACATACCACGCGCAGGTGCCATGGCCATATTTTCCAGAACAGAGTGTTTTCAATGTCTGGTGCGCCTTTGCGAAGCTCTTGCAACAGAGAGTCACGGTGCCAGATCCATCCTACGTAGATGCAGAAAACAAACCCCAATAAAGGCTGGCTGTAGCGCGTAGTGAAGGCGATTATCAGCCCGAACAAGGCCTCAAAATTCAACAGAACAATAAGGCTGACTACAGAGATCGCCACGCCAATAGTAATGACAGCGTGATGTCGGGATACGCCATGATTCTCAATGGTGTAGGCGACCGGGACCTCCAGCATGGAAATGGAGGAAGTGAGCGCGGCAACGGCCATCAGGGCAAAGAAGGTAAAGGAAACGATGTTTCCGGCGATGCCCATGGTACTGAACAGTTCGGGTAGCACCGTAAAAATCAGCGTGTCCTCGGACAGTAGCGCACCATTTTCCGCAAAAATGGCGACGCCATTGTTCAGCGCAACGTACATGGCAGGAAGCACCAGAAAGCCTGCAAGTACGGCGATGCCTATGTCGACTGCGGTCACCAGACCGCCGGCAATCGGCAGGTTCTCACTATCACTGATATAGGAGCCGTAGATGAGCATCGTGCCTACGCCGAGCGACAGGGAGAAGAAGGCCGAGCCCAGGGCGCTGATGATCAGCTTCGGTGACAGGGCCGCTTCAAAATCCGGTAAGAGGTACACACGCAGTCCCTGCGCTGCACCGTCCATTGTCATTACGTAGATCACGAGTGCTACGAGCGTGATAATCAACATCGGCATGAGCCGGCTTGACCAGCGCTCGATGCCGTCGCGTACCCCAGCCGAGATGATGGCGACCGTGAGCAACATAAAAAACAGCATGAAAACCAGGTTTCGTAGGAAACCAAACTCTGTCAGCCATTGTGCGGCTCCGTCGGCACCGAACAATGCCGCCAGGGAGCCCAGGCAATGCGCCATCATCCACCCGGCTACGATGGCGTAGAAACTGAGGATCAGGCTCGCGACGATAAAGCCAATTATTCCGCTGCTAATACCCAGGCGGCGCGTCAGAGGGCGTTCGCTGATACCCGCCAGGGCGGTTACCGCATTGGCATGTGCGTGACGGCCGAGAATGAGTTCCGCCATCAGCGCCGGGTAAGCGAGCGTGAACGCGAGCACCAGATAAACGAAGACAAATGCTGCGCCGCCATTACTGGCCGCCTGGGTTGGGAAACCCCAGATGTTACCAAGACCAACTGCGCTGCCGGCTGCGGCCATAATGAAACCGAAGCGCGAAGAGAATTCGCCGCGTGCTGACGCCATAGGTACGTGGACTTGGCAGTGGATGTGGCGCGAGTGTAGCACGCAGCAAGTGCTCTTCCAGCGCATAACTGCTG
>JBLIIW010000196.1:0-7151 GCA_047635315.1 Halieaceae bacterium
GGTAATAAGACCGCAGACACCGATCGGCTCCTTCATCACACGATGGGCCCCGAGGTCCTCCTCGAACTCGAAACTCTCCAGCACCTTCAGCGCCTGCTGCAGATGCCCCAGACCCGTGTGCGCCTGCGCTGACTCAGCCAGCCCCTTGGGCGCGCCCATTTCCGTGCGTATCGCTTCCGCCATGTCCTGGTAACGCGACTGATAGACCTCGATACAGCGGCTCAGTAGCGCCATACGCTCTTCCCGACTGCTGAACCCGAAGCTTGCAAAGGCGGTTTTCGCGGCAGCTACTGCGCGATCCACATCGGCCTCGGACCCGAGCGATATACGCGCGCAAACCTGCTCAGTGGCTGGATTAATCACATCAAAAGGCTGGCCCACTGCGGGGTCGACCCACTCACCGTTAATGTAAAACTGCATATATTCGCGCATAAAGATGACTCCACAATTCGCTGTGTCTGAGAATTCGAGGCAGAGTGTAGCATCGGTGTGGCCCGCTGAAAGCAACTCCCGGTGGGTAGGTCCGCCGCGCCTCCTGCCGCGACTTGTTCGCTGGCGCCCGGGAGCTGCTGTGCAGCCCGCGAGGACGGCTTCTTGCAGCACCGGACACCATCCACCACAATATGCACCCTGCAAATAACGTAATGGCCAGAGGCTCCAAGGCATGAATATGGATATCGGCGGCGACGAAATGACCCTGTTCCGGGATATGGCACGGCGCGCTTTTGAACAGGAAATTGCGCCCGATTTTGAGCAGTGGGAGGACGATCACCTGGTTCCCCGTACGCTGTGGAACACACTCGGCGCTGCGGGGCTGCTCTGCGCCGACGTAGATGAGGCCTATGGCGGTGCCGGCACGACGCCCCAGGTCACTCTCATGCTCATCGAAGAACTGTCGCGCATGGGTTTTGGCGGCGTCGCAACGGGCTATGGAATTCATTCCAATATCGTTGCGCCCTATATCGGCCGCCACGGGACAGATGAACAGAAACAGCAGTGGCTACCAAAAATGGTCAGCGGCGAAGCCTTCGGTGCCCTGGCGATGACCGAGCCTGGCGCGGGTTCGGATGTGCAAGGGATCCGCAGCAACGCGGTGCGCGAGGGCGAGGACTGGATACTGAACGGCTCGAAGATATTCATCACCAACGGCATCCACGCCGACATTGTGGTGGTGGCCGCCATCACCGACCCGGGCAAGGGGGCCAAGGGAACCTCGCTGTTCCTGGTCGATGCGCAGCTCCCCGGGTTCGAAAAGAGCCGAAAGATCGAGAAAATCGGTCAGCACACTTCGGACACAGCGCAGCTGTTCTTCCAGGACGTGCGCCTGCCTGCCAACGCCTTGCTCGGCGAGGTCAACAAGGGCTTCGTGATCATGATGGAAGAACTCCCGCGCGAGCGCCTTGGCATCGCGGCCCAGGCTGTGGGCGCGGCCGAGGGTGCACTCGACATCACCGTGGACTACGTTAAAGAGCGCAACGCCTTTGGGCAGGCCATCGGCCAGTTCCAGAATACACGCTTCAAACTGGCTGACGTAAAAACCGAGATCGCTCTCAGCCGGGCACTCTATGAGCAGTGCGCTGATGAATATGCCCGGGGCGAGCTAACGGCGGACCGGGCCGCCATGCTGAAGCTGGCTTCCTGCGAGATGCAGTGCAGCACCATCGATGACTGTCTGCAACTCTTTGGCGGCTACGGCTATACCGTTGAATACCCAATCTCGCGCTTTTACACGGACGCAAGGATTCAGCGGATTTACGGCGGCACCTCGGAGATCATGCGTGAGCTGGTGGCCCGCACCATGCTGGGACGCTGAAACTCTGGCGTTCCGCGGGCCGGGGCGAGCGCCTGGCAACACTCTGGGGGCGCAGGGAAAGCAGGCCTGTCGCGGGTGTTGCGCGCCGCAAGGAATCACGATTTACTGGGCGCCGATAGCAGTAGTGAATCGCTATTAACAACCGCACGACACAGGTCACTAAGGCCACTAAGGGAGAAAAGGCAGCATGCGACTCACACGCACCGTATCAAGGAAGGGACTCGTCGCGGGAGTCCTGACCGCCGCGGCGATTGCGACTGCGCCTCTGGCGTTCGCACACCTCGTCAAAGAAGAGCCGATGCAATCCTACCGGCAGTCGTACTTCACGCTGCTGGCAATGAATTTCGGCCCGATGGCCGCTATGGTTAAAGGAGATATGCCTTGGGATGATGAGAAGATGCTGGCCTTTGCCAAGGACTTTGCCGCAGTTGCCGCTATTGATGTGGCGCGCGCGTTCCCCCCCGGCAGCGACCAGGGCAAAACCCGCGCCAAGCCGGACATATGGGAGAACATGGAAGACTTCGGCGACAAATATGCAGCGATGCAGGGCGCAGCTGGTGAATTGCTGGTGGCAGTAGAGAACGGCGATCGCAAAGCCATTGGCGGCGCGATAAAGAACACTGGCGGTAAGTGCAAGGCCTGTCACGATGAGTACAAGGCCAAGGACTACCTGTACGAGTAGCGGACGCTATACCTACCAGTAGCTGTTACTCGGTGGGGCTGGCGCTGCGCCCAGCAGATACCACAGCAACCCTGCGAGCAGCGCTGCTGCCAGCAGCGCCTTGTAGACTGGCTGAGCCGGCCCGGTGCCGACACGACCCTCCGTTAGGCCCCGAATCATCGGCCGCAGCAGACGCTGCCCGCGCACTCGCTCGTAGTAGGCGATGGCCAACACATGTAACACCACCAGCGCGACAATCACCTTGAAAAGAGGCTCGTGAAGGGATGCCAGCCAGTCACTGGCACTGCTATCAAAGACGTAATGGAACGGCCCCGTGAACAGCACGTCATCGCTGTTGACGGTACCCGTGAGTGCCTGCAGGAACAGCACAAGCCAGAACAGCATAGCGGACCAGCCACCGAGGGGGTTGTGTCCCGGTGTGCTGGTTTTGCCCGCGCGCAAATAACTGATTACAGCACGGGGGCCGCGGGCAAAATCCGCGAAGCGCGCCTGGGGTGAGCCCACCACGCCCCACACCAGCCGCGTCAGCACCGCCACCAGAAGCGTCAGGCCCAGCCACTGATGAACCTCCAGATAGCCCTCCTCTGCGGTCCACCAACTCGCCGGCAGCAGTCCGACGATAAGCCAGTGAATCAGCCGTACCGGCAGGTCCCACAGCGGGTACGGCTTATCTGCGGCACTGCCTTTGCTCGTCATCCTTCTCAATCCAGCGGATAAAGCGGTTCACTCGCGCTAACACCCTCGTACTGATAGCGCCAGCCGCCGCCATCCAGATACGCCCGGTGCCGCCCACCGGGCGCCTCAATATCACCCGACTGATAACCCGCATCTCCCGGATAGAGCGTCGTGAAGCCCCCCTCCCCCTCGATGGGCACCATCAGGGGCAACACGCGCGGACAGGGCGACACGCGCTCGCCAGCCAGAGCCGCCTGTGTATCCGCGTAGCGCGCCAGCGTACACAGGGTGATAAAGGTTGGCGGCAACATCGGCAGGTCGCCGGCGCGGTGCTGCGCAAGCGCCCTAGAGACCGTGATCCACTGGAAATCGTGAATCTCACTGCCGTCGATTTCGACTTCCGCATGCGCATCCACTACACCGGCAAATATCCAGGTGGAGAAACGTTTTTTCTCAGCCACGGGCGTAGTCCAGTGGCTGACCAGCACCATACAGTCCGGATCCGGTGTGACACCGGCCTCTTCCTGCGCCGCCCGGGCCGCCGCCGCTCGCGCGGCCACGTCCGCATCATCCCCGGCGCCGTCCCAATCCGAGGGATCGACCGCACCACCGGGAAAAACCCAAAAGCCACCGGCAAAGGCGAGCGCGCGGTTGCGCCGCACCAACAGGCACTCGAGCCCCCCCTGACCATCGCGCAGCAGCGCAACAGTACTGGCCGGTCGGATCGCTACCACACTCACAAGGAACCCATCAGCTCAAGCAGGCTGGCAACCGTTGCCTCTATACCCAGGCTAACCGATGGCTGGGGCTCGATCTTGAACAGGGGCGAATGATGGGATGGCACCGGTTTTCCGCCAGCAGCCTCGGCGGCAAAAGCCTCGGGCGGTGTGCCGCCGACAGCAAAGTAGGTGCTGGGAATGTAGGGGTCAGTCGTAAAGAATGGGAAGTCCTCAGAACCCATGCCCTTGCGCTTCTTGTCCCACATTACTGTGTCGCCAAAGCGCTCCTTCCAGAGCGCTCGCAGCCGCCTTGTCAGCTCTTCATCATTGGCCGTTACCGGCACAGACTCATCGGAGACGATGACCTCTGGCAGCTTGTCTTCCGGCAGGCCGGCAACACGACCCATGTTCTCGGCGACCTCCCGAATACGCTCCAGGAGCATCTCGCGATTGGCCGGATCATCGTTGCGCACAGTGAGCTGCAGCTGAGCGCGGTCCGATATGATGTTGTGCTTGGTACCCGAATGAAAAGAACCGACCGTGATAACCGCCGCATCGCGCGGCGCCAGATTTCTACTGACCACTGTCTGCAACGCCAGCACGATCTGCGAACCGAGCAACACCGGGTCGACGCCGCGGTGCGGGCTGGCCCCGTGCGCACCGACCCCATGCACGATAATGTCTACCGTGTCGGCACCGGAGTACTGCGCGCCAACCGCCGCCGCCAGCTTGCCGGTGGGAACCGTGGACGTGACGTGAAAGGCCAGAGCCATATCCGGCTTGCCGAAACGCTCCCACAGACCGTCCTCCATCATGGCTCGCGCGCCAGCGATACGCTCTTCAGCTGGCTGGCCAATTAACATCAGGGTGCCGGACCACTCGTCGCGCCGTGCCGCCATCTGCCGCGCCGTGCCAACGAGGCTGGTGATGTGTACGTCGTGACCACAGGCGTGCATAACATAGACCTGGTTGCCATCAGGATCGATCTGCGTGGCTGTTGAGGCATAGTCCAGACCGCTTTTCTCCTGCACGGGCAGGCCGTCCATATCCGCCCGCATCATCACCAGTGGGCCCGGGCCGTTTGCCATAAGGGCGACGACGCCTGTCTGGCCCACACCCTCGCTAACGTCAAAACCGGCTCCGCGCAGTTCCTCTGCGAGCCGTGCAGCCGTCTGATTCTCCATAAAGGACAACTCAGGGTTGCGATGAAAGTGCAGGAAGAGTTCGCCGAGGTGCTGTTCATAATCCAGCGCAATCGCCTCCTGCAGGCTGTCCGCTGAGAGCGCTGCGGGAAACAGCATCAGGGCGCTGAACAGCCCACCGACGAAGGTCTGGCTCAATGTGGAAAAGAGGGTTTGCGTGGGCGACGGGGGCATCCCTGGAACTCCATGATTAAAGTGAATGACTGTTTAGCGTATGGACATGGACACATCGAAGCCCAGCTGCTGCGCGTGCTTGCGCGAATCCGGCTGCGCTGAGGTCTCGCGCGTACTAACCCAGAGATTCGTCGAACGGGTGCCACTGCGGCAAAAAGCAAATATCGGCTTTTCCAAATCGTCAAAAATCGCCGCCATAGCCGCGACATCAGGTCCTGGATAATTGAAGGCGTTGAGCGGGTAGTAGTGATACGTCAGCCCGGCGGCGTCCGCGGCAACGCGCAGCTGCTCCGAGGTCGGTTGATCCAGCGCCTCACCGTCCGGGCGGTTATTCACCACGACGCGGTAGCCTGCCGCCGCAATCGCGGCCATGTCTGCTGGTTGCACCTGCGGCGATGCCGCAACTGTATACGTCAACTGCACGTAACGAAGGCTATCCGACATAATCTGCACTAACACCTCGGTGGGTTCACTGCTTTTGAGCGAGTATATCCCGCCCGCGATCTAATGCCCTAAGCCCGCACAACCATCCCAGAACAGCTTGCCCCCGACCAGCACCAGAAAAAACGAGATCAGCCGATAATAGACCCGCGGGTTGGATCGACGCACCAGGGCTCTTCCCAGCAGTACGCCGAGTGGCGCAAAGGGCACAAGGGCCAGGGAGTACAGCAGGTTGTCCACGCTGAACTGGCCCAGCGCATAGTAGGGGGGCAGCTTTAGCAGATTGACGACCAAGAAGAATATCCCTGCGGTGCCGACAAAAACCTGTGGCTTAAGGCCCTTGGGCAGAAGATACATGGTGAGCGGCGGGCCGCCAGCGTGAATACTGAAGCTGACGAATCCGGCCAGCGTTCCGAAGAATGCAGCAACCCCGCGCCGGTGCTGTGTGCCGCTGCTGGACAGCCGGCCGAGTAGCGACTGTAGACCGAATACCAGGGCAATCAGCCCTACCAGCAGGCGCATTACGGAGTCATTGACCGCTCCAGCAAACACATAGCCCAGACCCACCCCCAGCAGAGCGCCGGGCAACAGCAGGCGCAGGGCTATAAGGTCGCGCTGGCCGCGGTAGCTGTATACCACCACCAGGTCCATAACCACCAGTATCGGCAGGAGTATCGCGGCCGCCTGCGCCGGCGACATCCTCAGCGACATCAGGGGAACTGCCAGAATAGCGATCGCGCCACCGAAGCCACCCTTCGCCATACCGTAAAGGAGCACCGCGGGAATACCCAGCAGGTAGAAGTACGGATCACTCAGCAAGTGTTAGAGCAACAATGAGAATTCGCCATTCAGGAGATCCAGCAGCGACTCGCGGGGTCGCTCAGGTAGCTGAAGATCCGCGCCGATAATACGGGTCGCCGTGCTGCGATAGGTGTGCGCAAGCTCCAGGAAAAATTGATCCGGGACCCGATGGCTGCGGGCGAACGCAGCCCGCTCCGCGTATCTCTGCGGATCCAGGGCGAGTTCCCGATCCGGGAGCCATTCCAGTAGCGCTTCGCGAAACTGCTCCTTGCTATACTCGCGGGGCGTACCTTGCTCCCAATCGCCGCGCCGCCATATACGCGAAGAATCCGGTGTGCCGACCTCATCCATAAAGATCAGTTGCTCCCTGCCAGCCGCATCCGGCGCGTATCCGAATTCGAATTTTGTGTCGACGAGGAGTTCACCTTGAGCCGCCAGCGCGTTCTCGATGAGGGCAAAACCTGCTTCCAGGGCTGCGCGACAGTCCCTCACCGCTGCCCGGGAACGAAAGCCGAAGCGCTGGTAGTTATCCTCAAGTTGCTGCGCCTCCACCGGGGCGTCATCGCTCTCCGCAACACCGGCAATCCCGCGCATGACACCCTTGGTCGACGGTGTGAACCACAGGCCCGGGAGCTCAGCGAAGC
>JBLIIW010000197.1:0-7062 GCA_047635315.1 Halieaceae bacterium
CAGCGCATCAGCAATGTGAATGGCACGGCCCAGGCCCTCGCCTTGGGCCGGGGCCTGCGTGTCGGCTGCTTCCACCAGATCTCATCAATTGCGGCGGCTGGCCTCTATGAAGGCACCTTCACCGAGGATATGTTTGAAGAAGCCGGCGCTATGGATCACCCCTATTTTCAGACCAAGCATGAGTCTGAGGGACTGGTGCGCAAAGAGAAGCGTATCAGTTGGCGCATTTATCGCCCGGGGATGGTGGTTGGTCACTCGCAGACCGGCGAGATGGACAAGATCGACGGCCCCTACTACTTCTTTGAACTGCTACGCAATCTCAGCAAGGTGACCCCCGCGGGTCTGCCGCTGGTAATGAACAAGGCCGGTCTCCTCAATATTGTGCCGGTCGATTTTGTCGTGGACGCCATCGATTACCTCGCGCACCTCCCGGATCAGGACCAGGAGTGTTTCTTTCTCACCGATCCTGACGGTATTCGGGTCGGTGATTTGCTGAAGACCATGATGGAGGCGGCACACGGGCCGAAGCTGCGCGCGGTCAATATGCGCCTTCTCGATAAGGCGACTAAGCTCGCTGGTGAGGGTATTGGCAAGCTGGGGCCATTGCGTTCCCTGGGTGAAAAGGCTGTGGCCAAGCTGGGTATCCCGCCGCAGATTATGGGCTACGTGAACTACCCGACGCATTTCGATTCCAGCAAGACCCAGGCGGTATTGAGCCGCGGGGGTATCAGCTGTCCGCCTTATGAATCCTATGCGGCGGTCCTCTGGGAGTATTGGGAAAACTTTCTGCGCCATGATAAAGATGGCGTGATCAAGGAGGTCGACAGCCTCTTTAACCGGGTGATTGGCCGGCCCAAGCTGACCGCCCTGCGCCGCAAGGTGAAGGGTGAAGTGGTCCTCGTGACCGGTGCTACCAGCGGTATCGGCAGGGAGTGCGCCCTGCGCCTCGCCCGCGCCGGCGCCGAGGTTATCCTGGTCGCCCGCAGCGTTGACAAGCTCGAGGAAACCCTTGCGGATATAGCCGAGGAGGGCGGCAGCGCGCAGGCCTACTCCTGCGATGTTTCCAGTGCCGAGGCCTGCGAGCAACTGGTGGCCGACGTGCTCCGCGATTACGGGCATGTCGACATTCTGGTCAATAACGCGGGCCGCTCCATTCGCCGATCGGTGCGCTACAGCTACGATCGCTTTCACGATTTTGAACGCACTATGGAGCTGAACTACTTTGGCGCCCTGCGCCTGATTATGGGTTTTCTGCCCAGTATGGATGAGCGGAAAAGCGGGCATATCATCAATATTTCCTCGATCGGTGTGCTGACCAGTCCACCGCGTTTCTCAGCCTACGTGGCCTCCAAATCGGCCCTCGATGCCTTCAGCCTCTGCGCAGCCCCGGAATACGCAGCGCAGAATATCGCTTTCACCACCATCTACATGCCGCTGGTGCGCACGCCGATGATTGCGCCTACGAGTCTTTACAAGGCGTTTCCAACCCTATCGCCGGAACAGGCCAGGGATCTGGTGATGAAGGCTATTATCTCCAAGCCCAAACGCATCTCCACCGGTCTGGGTATTACCGGTGCCGTGGCCCAGGCCACCGTTCCCGGTTTCACGGAGGCGTTTCTCAGCCAAGCCTACGCGCTATTCCCGGATTCCGCGGCGGCGCGCGGCCTGAGTGATGCGGAGGCGGCCGCGGAGAAGGCGTCGATTCCGTCCACCAAGCTTGCCCTGGCCCAGAAGCTCTTCTCGCAGATCACGCGCGGCGTGCACTGGTAAGGGGAGCGCGCTCCCCTGTCCGGCGCGGCCGACACAGAGCAGGGCCTGCAGGGCAATCTGTCTATCGTGGTGCCGCTCTATAACGAGCGGCAAACCCTGCCGCTTTTTCACGCCCGTTTGTGCGCGGTGCTGGATTCGCTCGGTCGGGAGTGCGACGTCCTCTATGTGGACGACGGCAGCACCGATGGCTCCGCGGAGTGGTTGCGCGATCTGTACCGTGAAGATGCGCGGGTCTCGTTTCTGCGCTTGTCGCGAAATTTCGGGAAAGAGGCGGCGATGTCTGCGGGCCTCGATCACGCTCAGGGCGCGGCGGTTGTGCTTATCGATGCGGATCTGCAGGATCCGCCAGAGCTGCTCCCGCAGTTGATTGCCGAGTGGGAGCAGGGATTTGATGTGGTGTATGCGCTGCGTGAATCTCGCGATGGGGAGAGCTGGCTCAAGCGCTACACCTCGACGCTTTTCTATCGGCTTATGGATCGGCTCAGCGATGTACCCATTCCACGAGACACGGGTGATTTCCGCTTGCTCAGCCGCCGTGCCGTGGATGCGCTGGCGCAACTGCGCGAGCGCCATCGCTATATGCGGGGTCTTTACGCCTGGATTGGTTACCCGCAAAAAGCCGTGCCTTATGCGCGCGAGGCGCGGGCCGGCGGCAGCAGTAAATGGAGTTACTGGCGCCTCTGGAACCTGGCGCTGGAAGGGATAACCTCTTTTTCCGCCGCGCCCCTGAAGCTGGCCACCTGGCTGGGTACCATTACCTCCATCGCCGCCTTCAGTTATGGGATCTTCTTTTTATTGCGCACCGTGCTGCTCGGCAATCCCGTGCCCGGCTACCCCTCCCTGATCATTATCGTGCTTTTCCTCGGCGGTGTGCAGCTGGTCTGCCTCGGGATTATCGGCGAGTACCTGGCGAGGACCTATAACGAGAGTAAGGGTCGGCAACTGTATTTTGTGCAGGACTACCTCTGCAGCGAGAAGCGACCTGCCGGGGAAGCCCCTGTCGACAGATGATGCATGCGCGCGGATAGTCTTGCGGCGCTAGGCCGCTGGCCCGCGGCGCGGAGCTGGCCCTGGTATCTCGCCGGCGCCCTGATCTACCTCTCCTTCGGCTTTACGGAAATGATGGGCTCGGATCTGTGGTGGCATATCGCCGCCGGTCGGGAAATCGTCCAGTCGGGCAGCGTCTGGCTGGTTGATGACTGGTCATTTACGGAGCTGGGCAGTCCCTGGCGCAATCACGAGTGGCTGGCGGATCTGATTTTCTACGCCTGGGTGTCGCTGTTCGGTATTCCCAGTCTGGTGCTCTGGAAGTGGCTGCTGATCGTTGGGAGTTTCAGCCTGCTGCAATCGGTGCTCGAGCGCGTGAGCGGCAGCCCGGCCGCGGCAATGCTGGCCTGCGCGCTGGCGGTGGCCGTCGCGGCGCCGTTCATGGATATGCGACCGCAGCTCTACACGTTGCTGGGTATCGCCCTGCTGCTGAGGCTCGCACTGCTGCGCAAACCCCGCCTGGTGGAACTGCTACCACTGTTCCTGTGCTGGGCTAACCTGCATGGGGGTTTTGTATTCGGACTCATGCTGCTGGGGATTCTGCGCTTTCCCTGGCGCGCTCTATCGCTGGCTGGTCTGCGCGAGGCGCTGATCACGGTGCTGCTCTGCACGGCAGTCTGTTTGCTCAACCCGGATGGCCTGCGGATCTTCTGGCTGCCGCTGGTGTACGCGCTGGACGACAGCTCACCCTACCGCTCGATCGCTGAGTGGCGCTCGCCCTTTGAGGCCGGGGGGATCGTATCTCCCTTGTATCTCTATACGATGGTCGCCGCGCCGGCGCTGATTCTGCTCTGGCTGTTGCCAACGGTGCGCCGCAGCGTGCCGGTGCTGCCGGAGGCGATAGCGCTGGCGTTGCTCACTGCGGCCATGTCCGTTACCAGTCGCCGTTTTATCATTCTTTACGCGATGGGTTTTGCGTTGCTACTGGCACCGTTTGTCGGCGCACTCCTGCGCCAGCGCAGTTTTCAGCTGCTGGCCCTGCCCCTGCTTGCGGGCGCGCTGCTCTGGGGCACCCAGCGCCTGGCCCCTTACCCACTGCGCTTCGATGTGGCCTATCACTATCTCACGGCCGAATATACTTACCCTGAGGGTCTGGCCGATTTTGTTGAGCAGAATCGCCTCGAGGGGCGAACGTTTGCCTATTACAACTGGGGGGGCTATCTGCACTGGCGTGGGGACGGCGCCCTGCAGGTGTTTCTCGACGGTCGGGCCAATACGCTCTTCGATGACCAGACCTACCTCGAGTATGTGTCCGTGCTGGGTGGTCGGCCAGGCTGGATCGGGCGCGTCGAGCGATCTGGCGCGCAGCTTTTTCTGTGGCCGCGAAGTCGTGGTGGTGCTCAGCTTATTCGCACCCTGCAGGGCACGGGTCGCTGGAAGACACTCTACGAAGACGCGCGGGGTGCCCTGTTGGCTCACGAGAGCTTCGCGCTGCCTCTCACACTACGGTTCCCCTCCGGGAACGTCGCAGCGGATCTGAGCGAAGCCTATGCGGCAACGCGTCGCGGTGAGGCGGAGCGCGCGCTGGCGGCAGCCAGCCGCGCCTACGCACAGCGGCCCTGGGACCAGGGTGCCTGTAGCTGGATGCGAAGCGCGCTGCGCGCCCGCGGCAGGGTGGCAGATGGCGAGCAGGTAACGAGGGACTGCCGGGAATGGTTTCCGAGCCGCTACCTGCGTTGATTCAGTGGGTACCCCCGCGCTAGGGTGCGCAGCTAACGTCGAGGAAATCGCCTTATGCGCATCACTGCCGCCATCCTGCTTTTTACGATCAGTACCATCAGCACTGCCAGTTGGGGGTCCACGCTTATTCACAACGTGCGCGGCCATACCATGAACGATGGCCAGCGCATCGATTTCGTGGCCCTTGAGTATGCGGATGGCCGCGTGGCCCGTATCTACCGGGACGATAGCGAGCTAGCCAGCAGTACGGCCCAGGTGCGTGTAGATGGTGGTGGTGCTTCGTTGCTGCCCGGGCTGATCGATGTGCACGGACACGTGGCCGGGTTGGGGCTGGCGCTGGCCAGCGTGGATCTCGTTGGCACGACGAGCGAGGCGCATGCGATCGCGCGGGTGGCAGGTAGGCTGCAGAGCGAGGCCGGCTCTGACGCCCGGTCCGGCTGGTTACTTGGGCGTGGCTGGAATCAGGTGCTGTGGCCCGGGGGGCAGTTCCCCAGTCGCCAGACCCTCGACCGGCTTTCAAAGGATCGCCCGGTGGCTCTGGGTCGTATCGATGGTCACGCGCTCTGGGTTAACAGCCGTGCATTGGCTCTGGCCGGTATCGATGCGCAGACCGCCGATCCCGCGGGTGGGCAGATTGTGCGCGACAGCCGTGGTACGCCCACGGGCGTGCTCATCGATAACGCCATGGGGCTGGTTGCCGCCGTAATGCCCGCCAGCACACTGCGCAGCAAGCGCGAGGCGCTGGCCCGCGCCATGGATTATCTTGTTTCCCTGGGCATGACCTCTGCGCACGATGCGGGCGTCAGCGCTGTGGAACTGGCGGCCTACGACGGGTTACTTGCTGACGGTGATTTTCCTCTGCGCATCTATGCAATGCTGGATGTACTGGACGCCGCGAACGACGCTGCGCTGGCGGCCGGCCCACGCATCGATGAGCAGGGTCTACTGGCGGTGCAAAGCGTCAAGATCTCTGCAGACGGCGCTCTCGGCTCGCGCGGCGCAGCCCTCTATGCGGACTACAGTGATGACCCGGGCAATAGCGGTTTGCTGCTGCTGTCCGATGAGGAACTGAATCATCATATGCAGCGCGCCGCCGCCGCCGGCTTCCAGGTAAACGTGCACGCGATTGGCGATCTCGCCAACGGCAAAGTGCTGGATGAATTCACCCGGCTCAACGAGGACCCGAAGGTGCGTTCGCTGCGCCATCGCATAGAACACGCGCAAATACTGCGCCCGCAGGATATCGAACGCTTCGCTGCCCTCGACGTGATCGCTTCGGTGCAACCGACGCATGCGACCAGCGATAAGAACATGGCGGGAGACCGCCTCGGCGAAGCGCGGCTAGAAGGTGCCTATGCCTGGCGCAGTCTCCTTGAGAGCGGAGCGCGCATGGCCGGTGGCTCGGATTTCCCCGTTGAGCCCGCCGACCCCTTTTTCGGCCTGCACGCGGCCATAACCCGGCAGGACCGCGAGGGTGTGCCGCCCGGGGGCTGGCGCGCAGAGGAAGCCCTCAGCCGCGAGCAGGCTATGGCCCTGTTTACGGAAGATGCCGCTTACGCAGCACACGCGGAGAAGCGTATCGGAAGGCTGCTGCCGGGTTACGCAGCAGACTTCATCCTCGTAAGAGATGACATTTTTACCGTCGATGCGGCAAAGTTGTGGGAGAACCAGGTGCTGGCCACGGTGGTGGCAGGCAAAGTGGTGTACGCCGACGCCCAGAGCCCGCTGACGAAGTAGTGCTCTGATTGTGGTTGAACCAGTAAGGGGGCAACCGTATAATCCGCGTCCTCTTCAGGACCATAGCTCAGTTGGTTAGAGCGCTACCTTGACATGGTAGAGGTCGGCGGTTCGAATCCGCCTGGTCCTACCAAACGACCGTAAGTCGTTGTTAAAACTACGAAAAGCGCACCACCACGGTGAATCGTTCGCTACAAAAAAGTAGCGGTCTTTTTACTAAGCCTTTTTCGGAGGTTGTTATGACAACGCTGAATATCACCATCGACGCCATGGTGGCGTCTTCTACTGAGCTAGATTCGGGTTCACTTCACCGTCTTATATTTTGGTAGAGCCAGATCTGACACCTTTTGCTGAGCGAGATCACAGCTGATGACGTGGATGACACGCTCGATGTGCTCGTCACGCGCGGTAAATACGGACCGGTAAATACGGACAGGCACATAAACCGGTAAATACGGACGGACAGGTAAATACGGACAGGCACATAAAGACCGGTAAATACGGTAAAGGACCGGTAAATACGGACAGGCACATAGCGGTCTTAGCCAGGTAAATACGGACAGGCACATAAAGACCGGTAAATACGGTAAAGGACCGGTAAATACGGACAGGCACATAGCGGTCTTAGCAGATAATTTCCATTTCTGACGTCGCAAATGTGTTCGTGGATCGAACGGAGAGAGGCCGAGCAGTCTTAGTAAGCTCAGCGGATAAGATCGGCCATGACACATCCCTGGCATCGCTGAAGCCAGTTCTTCGGTAATGATACGTCAGCGCTGTCGCGCGAAATGCCGTTGAAAAACTGCCTCGAAAGAGCCGCTGCCGTCT
>JBLIIW010000198.1:0-6992 GCA_047635315.1 Halieaceae bacterium
TGCGACCACATAGAACATGTTCGAACCCAGATGCCCTACGCCCTACTGGTGAGCACAGTCATCGTTGTGGTCTGCCTGGAGCCTGTAGGCTATGGCTTGCCCTGGTGGATGGGATTGTTGCTGGCCTCCCTGCTGCTGATCTGGCTACTGCGCATTCTGGGAAAACGTAGTAGTCCCTGAAGCCCCGCGACGGGAATAGCTCTGCTCCAGGGTCGCCCGATTAGCTGATTGAACGCAAGGGCGGTCTACAAAGAGCACTTCAGAAAAGATCGCGATGCACCCTGCTTTTCATAGACTTGCCAGCGAGGGGATTTTAAAGTGACTAGTCTTCTCAGCTGCTCTTCTCACCCGGGTCACGGGTACGGAAAATCGAAGCGTAGACATTCCTTTTAGCAGGCGAACAACCAGGGCGATACGAGTGAGCATTATCAGGAGATTACGTTTACCGGCCATCATTTTGATGCTGGGTACCGGTGCCATTGCGCTGATAACCCTCTCAAAACCCAGCCCGACGGCCAACCCCGACGTGCTCGTAGAGTCACCCAGGATTACGGTTCTGGTAAAGCAGGCACGGCGTGAGACCGTGAGGCTATCGGTTACCAGCCAGGGCACCGTGGAGCCAAAGCGGGAGATAGACCTCGTTGCCGAGGTCGCCGGGCGGATCATCAACGTCCAGCAGGAATTCGTAGACGGTGGGTTCTTCGAGCGGGGCGACCTGCTCGTCGAAATAGACCCGCGTGACTACGAGGCCGCCACGCTCAGTGCACAAGCCCGCCTCGCCCAGGCGCAGCGGGTACTGGCCGAAGAAGCCGGCCGCTCACGGCAGGCGGGCAAGGAATGGCGCGAGCTCGGCAGTAGCGCGGCGAACGAATTATTCCTGCGCAAGCCACAGCTGATCGAGGCGAGGTCTGCGCTGGCATTCGCTGAAGCCGATCTCAACGTTGCACAAACCAACCTCGAACGAACACGGGTGCGGGTTCCTTTTGCCGGGCGGGTCAGCGAAACCCTGGTAAACCTGGGGCAGTTTGTCTCCGTTGGAACAGCACTGGCGCGCGTGTATGATATCGCCGCGGCGGAAGTCCGCCTGCCCTTGTCCGATCGACAAATTGCGGTCCTTGATCTACCCCTCGATTTTAGTTCCGCGCACAACCGGCCTCGTGTCACGCTGTCGGCAACGATTGCCGGGAAGCCCTACCAGTGGCAGGGCACAATTGCCCGCGCAGAGGCGTCGATCGACGTCAATTCGCGGATGTATTACGCGATCGCTGAAGTAGCGAACCCGTTCAAGCTCGGCAAAGGTCCAAATGACACAGTGCAGGCACCGCTGATACCCGGATTATTCGTGAGTGCTGAGATAACCGGTAAGAGCCTGGAAGACGTGGTGATTCTGCCGCGGGCAGCGCTGATCAAGCGTGAGAATATCTATACCCTGGATACTGACAACGCAGTGCAGCTGAGCCCCGTAAGGGTATTAAAAAAGGAAGCCGATACCGTGTGGGTGCAAACAGCCATAGCTGGTGACACGGCTATCGTACTGGAGAAACATGCGCTGATCTCACCCGGCACGGTAGTAGAGCCGGCGTTTGAAAATCTCAAGGCCGCCATCCCAAGCGCCGCCACTGATGGGAGCGGGTAGCCATGCGCAGCATCGTTCGCTGGTTTGTCGACAACCCGGTTGCCGCCAATATCCTGATGGTCGCCCTCCTCCTGGGCGGTTGGACGGGCGCCGACGCTCTAAAAAAGGAGGTATTTCCAACCTCCGACGTCAACCTTATCAATGTGAGCATGAGTTACCCAGGCGCCGCCCCCACTGAGGTAGAGCAGCAGATCGTGATCCGTATTGAGGAAGCAGTGGCCGGGCTCCCGGGGATATTCCAGATCACTTCGGAGTCCCGGGAAGGCAATGGCCGGGTGCGGATCGAGGTGATCGATGGCTATGATGTCGGGGAGGTTCTCGGTGATGTAAAAGCGCGCGTAGACGCGATCAACACCTTTCCTTCGTCCTCAGAGCGCCCCATTGTTAACCAGTTAAAATTTCGCAATACCCTGGGCTACTTTTCTATATCCGGCGACGCGGATATGGCCACCCTCAAGGACGTCGGCTATCGGCTCCGGGACGAATTGCCTCTGCTAGAGGGCGTATCCGAGGTGGTTATTACTGGTGTGCTGATCGACGAGTTAGCCATCGAAGTATCCGAGCGGAACCTGAAGCAGTATCGCTTGAGCTTTTCCGATATCGCCGCAGCCATCCGCGGCTCTTCAATCAACATTCCTGCCGGAACCATTAAATCGAAACAGGGTGATGTGCAGATACAAACCCGGGCACAGGCCTATACCGGTGAGGATTTTGCCAACATTGTGGTGCGTAGCTTCAGCGACGGCAGCCAGCTGTTGCTAGGTGATATTGCGACTATCAAGGATGGCTTCGCCGAGCAGAATTATGAGTTCATCATCAATGGCAAGAACGGCCTGAACTTCGAAATGAAGCTCAGCGACGATCCGGACCTCTTTGGGGGCACCCGCAATGCCCGCGCTTACCTGGAGGCGTTTGAACAGACCCTGCCCGACGGCTTGACGATGCTCATCGCCTACGAAAACAAGTCTGATTTTGACGAACGTTGGAGGCTGCTCAAGGACAATGTACTTAGCGGATTGACGCTGGTGTTTATCATCTTGATGCTTTTCCTCCGGCCGTTGCTGGCCTTCTGGGTGGTCGGCGGCATTGCCACCGCCTTCCTGGGGGCAACCTGGATCCTGCCTTACTTCGATGTATCACTAAACATGCTGTCTATGTTCGCGTTCCTGATGGTCCTCGGGATTGTGGTCGATGACGCGATTATCGTCGGTGAAAGTATTTATAGCCAACAGCAGCAAGGCATGGACCCGCGATTGGCATCGACGGAGGGCACATTCATGGTACTGAAACCGGTGGTCCTGGCCGTTTTCAGTACCATAATATTCTTCGCACCGATGGTCGATGTCCCGACGGAAGTGAAACCCTATACGATTTCAATTTTCTATGTGGTTATGTTCTGCCTGCTGTTCTCCCTTGTCGAATGTCTACTGATATTGCCGTCGCACCTATCCCACATGAAACCTGAGAAGAGCAGCCGCTTCGCAGCATTGCAGCTACTTGAAAGCGTTCGGCATAAGCTTTCAGGCGGCATGATGAATTTTGCCCGCAATAGCTACCAGCCCTTTCTAAAGAAGCTGTTGCAACGACCGGCAAGCACATTTCTCGCTTTCCTTATGCTCTTTCTTGTTTCCATTTCTGTGTATACGACCGGGTGGGTCGGGGGTGCCCGTTCTCCAACGATTCCCCAGCCTTTTGTAACGGTTAGCGTAAGCTTTCCCGAAGGTTCGCCCTATCAATACTCTACTGATTTAGCCACGCATATCGCTACACAGGCCCATGCTCTGAAGACAGACGAGGGTTTGCTGGCACAGAACAACGGCAAGCCCTTTATTCGCGAAATCAACACAACGACCAATGGGAACTCCGCAGATATGTTTGTAGGGCTGACACCTACAGACACTCGCAAGCTCGGTGTGCAAGCAGTTTCGGCAAGACTACGGGAGTTAATAGGCCCTATTCCAGAAGCGCAGAGCTATTCCCTGGGTAACTCCTTTGGCGGCAACCGGCCGGAAATCGCATTGAACCTGCGCCTGAGCTCCAATTTACCTGTGGTGCAGGAAAACGCCGTATCCGAAATACGCAAAGTCTTGGGTGCCTATGAGGGAGTGGTGAACACACGCAGCGACCTAGATACCGGTCGCCTGGAGATTGAGCTTGGTTTGAAACCCTATGCGCAAACACTCGGCATCAACATGTCTGACGTTGCCCAGCAGGTCAGACAGGCCTTTTTTGGTGAAGAAGTCCAGCGTATCCCGCGCTCCAAGGAAGACGTCAAGGTGATGCTTCGTTACTCCGAGGGTGAGCGCCGCAGCATGGACACGCTGGATGATATGCGCATCCGTACACCCGGCCTCGATGAGATACCGCTGGCGTCGGTAGCGGATATTGATCTGGTGGTCGGTGCCAGCACCATTCGGCGCGCCGACCGCTTTCGCAATATCACTATTACCGCCGATGTTCTGGAGGGATACGAGCCCAGCGAGATCGTCGAGGACATGCTCGCTACTTACAGCGAGCAATGGCAGCAAACCTACCCCGGCTTCAATCTCTCTACCGATGGCAATCTGCGCGCACAGGAGCAGTTCGGCGACAATTTCAGGCAGAACTTCATCCTCGCCCTGGCCGTCGCCTTCGCGTTTTTTGCGATCGCGTTCAAATCCATTTTCCAGCCATTCCTCGTACTGCTAGCGGTGCCCTTCGGGTTTATGGGCGCGATCATCGGGCACCTGATCTTCGGCCACCAACTCAGCATTTTTTCTTTTTTTGGTTTCCTGGCCTGTGCCGGGGTTGTGGTCAACGACAATCTGGTACTGCTGGACCGCATCAACCACCTGCGCGATGCTGGCTTAAGCGCGCTTGAAGCGGTATCGCAAGCCGGCGTTGACCGTTTCCGGCCCATCGTCCTGACCTCCCTGACAACCTTCGTGGGTCTGATGCCTATCCTGTTCGAGCGCAGTACCCAGGCGCAGTTCCTGATCCCAATGGTGCTGTCACTATCCTTCGGAATACTACTGTCTTCTGCCGTTACTCTGTTGATGGTGCCCTGCACGTATTTAGGCGGGCATAACCTGGGGATCGGGATCACGACTGTCGTGAAATCGCTACTTGGGAGAGTCCGCCGGCAGCTCACCGGCAAAGCCCTGGGGGAAGACGCAGGCTCCTCCTAGCGAGTCGCATGTGGTGCTTTAAGATCGGTAGTATAGGCTGTCGCGGCAACACCCCAGGACGACCCACAAGTGCGCGTAGCGCGGTTGCTGCCGGATAGGGAGACGCATGGAGAGGCTATTTACTTTTACCGTATTAGCGTCGACCATGCAGAAAATCTCACACCTTAATTGCAACAATGACCCTACTATCTGCTCGGTACACCAAATACCTGAAATTGGCCCTTGCGTTAATTGCCGCCATAGCAGTTGCCGCTCATTCAAATGAACCGCCAGACTCAAATAGCTCAATCTATATCGATTCTGAAAACCCGATGCGCGACGTACAAATTGCCCTCGATAAAGCCAGGTCGACTGATAAGTTACTGCTTGTCGTAATGGGAGCGCAGTGGTGTCATGACAGTCGCGGGCTTGCGGAGAAGTTTGAAGATCCTGATGTTGCAGCGGTGCTGCTGGATAATTACGAGACCGTTATTGTAAATGTGGGTTATTTCAAGGATTTGCGCAGTATTAGCCAGCGATTTGATCAAGCACACTATTTCTCTACACCCACTGTGATGATAATTGACGCGAGCACCGAGCGCTTGATTAATGGGCAAGACATGCATATCTGGGGCTCAGCCGGCAGATTACCAACATCGAAATACGTAGACTATTTTACTACTTATGCGAATACCCCATCGCCAGTCTTCGTACCGTTGCCTGAAGCTCACGCCGCTGCAATTGCCGATTTTGAACAAGCGAACGCCCAAAGACTTGGCAGTGCTTATGAATTGCTAGTGCCTGGCATGAAACTCGAAGACAACACTGGTGAAGCCAGTGATGGCTTCATTGAACAATGGCGTGAAGTCCAAAGATATCGAACAAGGCTACAAGAAGAAATTCGATCTATTCGCCAGCAAGCCGTAGCGGCCCCCGATAAGCCTTTAAGCTTTCCGTCTTATGCTGCATTTAGCTGGGAAGGCCAGTACTAGCAGCTAGACGGCTCATTGCAAGTTGTGTGATTTTCGCCGGTTCATCGTGCGGGCTGTCGACGGTACTCGTGCCGGGGGAGCTGCACGCCGACGACGGCCGGGCCTGAAGATCATACCGCCTTGCGATGCGATGCGCTGCGGGGCGGGCTACAACCTCTGTGCGGGTTATCATCGCGCTTGAATTGTCGACAGTGTGATATTTATCGCACAATGCATGGGCCCCCTCAGCGCCGAAACAGAAATCGAGGAGCTGAAAAAACTCTGTAAGCATGTATTTGTCGATATCAAGCAGAGCGATGATCGGAAACCGAGTCCCGCAAGGCGCAAACCGGAGCAGAATTTTCTCGCGGAACGAGACCTTCAGGTCTACAGCAACCGGACGATCCTGAAACAGGAATTCCCCCGCGCAAAGTCTGCAATCCAGTCTCTCTCACAGAGCGTGGAGGACATCTTTAAATCCGCGCGCAAGGGGCGACGCTGGACGTCCCGCGCATCAAACGTTCCGTAGAGCCCATGATCGAGAGCATCTCGCGCAATCCGGATGCCTGCATCTGGCTGGCGCCTGGAAGGTGATGAGCTGCAAGCGGTGCGCAAGCATGTGGAGCTCGGGGCCGACATAATTTCTGACTCGGGGATCAACAATGACGTCCGGGCTATGGTACTTCACCACCACGAGCGCCATGACGGCAGCGGTTATCCTCACCCACTTGCGGGTGACCATATCCCCGTTTTTGCTCGCATCGCTGCCATTGTCGATGCCTTTGATGCGATGACCAGTCACCGCAGTTACGCGCGAGCGATGTCCCCCTCCGCCGCGATCAGCATCCTGCACGCCGCCCGGGACGTGGAGTTCCGGTCCGAGATAGTCGAGGAATTCATCCAGGCAATCGGCCTATATCCAGCGGGGACACTCGTCGAACTGACTTCCGGTGAGGTGGGAGTGATAGTGTCGGAGTACCGAACGCATCGCCTGCACCCCAAGCTGATGTTATTGCTGGACGGATACAAGAAGCCTCTGCCCAAAGCGCGCGCGTTGGAGGAAGCGCTGTACGCGGACAGCGACCTGACACCGGTGCGACTTTGTATTCGGTACCGGTTATTCCTCGTTCTCCTATTTCAGGGATATTCCCGCGAACGAGCAAAAAGTCGACTGCTCCTTCGTCATGCGCGTTCTGGAGTCAGAGCAGGACAGAAATCTCGTTAGAATCATTGTCGATA
>JBLIIW010000199.1:0-6869 GCA_047635315.1 Halieaceae bacterium
GGTGGCCAGACGCCTAAACGAACGACCCAGAAAAACGCTAGGCTTCAAAACCCCGGCCGCGTGTTTTAATGAGTGTGTTGCATCGACGAGTTGAAATCGCACCTATTCTCGGACGGTGGTCTATCCTTTTTTGAAATTCATCAACACAGCGATAAAGAAATGACTGAAACGGAACTTGTGGAAGCAGCAAACTCTAGCTGGAGCTTGGTAGTCAGTGCTTTGGGATTTTACATGACTATAGCAAGCGCCTATTTGATAGCTGCGTTTCTGGCCGGAGTAAAATTCACCACGTCACAAGTGGGGATTATCTCTGCACTTTTCATCACGATGGCAAGTACATTAATGATTGGCTTGTATGGGTGGACGGTACGCGGAAGCTATTACACATCAGAGCTCGCAGCGTTGAACTCGGACGCAGCTGCCTATGGATTTTCGGAGGTCCCGATCGTACTGACAAGTATCTGTAGTATGGGGGTTTTGGCGAGCTTCAAATTCATGTGGGACATCAGACACCCCCAAAAACAATGACCGCTTTGAGGTGTTTGCATACCGTGAGATCCGCGCTCTGACCTACCAGCCCAGACCGATTCCGGCACCTCTACAGACGCCCCTGCAAGCCGCTGTGACCGTCTGCTATGGATCCCCGGCGGCGCGCATTGCCAGATACTGGTGCCGAGGCAGCCTGACCTGTGACGGGCTGCTGTCAGCAAGAGAAAGATCGGTAACGGGATCCTCGATACCGAATACCGAACAGATCCTGAAATGCTGCATCGGTTGGAGTCGTGCGTGAAAGAGGGTCTGTGGCTACCAGTTCCGGGTTGCCCTGCCTCTGCTGGCGTGTCCTGGCGGGGGTAACTGCGGCACTGCGTTACTGGGCCTAGCTCGGTCATTCTTGCGCCGGCCGACGGCCGAGGCTGCCCTCAGCTTTAGGTTGCGTACGGAGGAGCGGTGGCAGCGCTCGGGGACAAGGGCAAAGACCCGTTGACTCCATCCCCATCGGCCTCTACCATCCCGCCTCTTTCGGGACGCTCGTCCCAGCAGGCGCTTAGCTGGCGTAGCTCAGTAGGTAGAGCAGCTGATTTGTAATCAGCCGGTCGGGGGTTCGATTCCTCTCGCCAGCTCCATATTTCGTAGGGTGCTTACCGGTCACATAGAATCCTGGACCATAATCTATAATGCTGACAAGCCAGATCGCTGTCAGCGATCTCTCGAATCCCCACATACTGGCCGGCAAACGAATCCCCACATACTGGCCGGCAAAGACCTTGCTCAGGTTAATCGTCCGTCGGCCGATGCAGCTCCGGTCATACTGCGTCACCTGGACGGTTCGGTCATGGAGGCGGTACTCCGGCACGTCTGGATGGAAGAACTCTCAAGCCCATCCCCCCACGCTTCGTGTGCCGCATTGGCAATGATCTGGCTACCCGTCTCTCGTCTACAGTATGGTTGAGCCCATGAAGTTGTATATCGCCGAAAAGCCCAGTCTGGGCCGCGCCATAGCCGATGTGCTGCCCAAACCTCAGCGCAGGTCGGACGGCTGTATTTATGTGGGCGGCGGGGATTGTGTGAGCTGGTGCGTGGGTCATCTGCTGGAGCAGGCGGAACCCGGTGCCTATGACCCCCAATTCAAGCAGTGGCGCCTGGAGCACCTGCCGATCGTCCCCGGGGACTGGAAGCTCACCCCCAAATCCGCTACCCGCAAGCAACTGACGGTGTTGCGCAAGCTGGTAAAAGAGGCCGATCAGCTGATCCACGCCGGCGACCCGGATCGCGAGGGGCAGCTGCTGGTCGATCAGGTTATCGACTATCTGAAAGTTCGCGGCACCAAGCGAGATAGCATCCAGCGTCTGCTGATCAACGACCTCAATCCGGCGGCGGTGACCCGCGCGCTGGGGAAGTTGCGGGATAACCGGGAGTTTATCCCCCTGTCGACCTCAGCGCTGGCCAGATCCCGGGCCGACTGGCTCTACGGGATCAATATGACACGGGCCTACACGCTGATGGGGCGAAAGGTCGGTTATCAGGGAGTGCTGTCGGTCGGCCGGGTTCAGACACCTGTCCTGGGCCTGGTGGTGCGGCGGGATGAGGAGATTGAGCGCTTTGTCGACAAACCGTTTTTCCAGCTCATTGCCCACCTGATAAGCGACGAAGGCGAGCACTTCAAAGCTCGCTGGCAGCCCAGCGAGGCCTGCCTGAAATACCAGGACGACGAGGGGCGGGTTTTATCGAAAGCCCTGGTAGAGAACGTGCAATCCCGCATCCACCAGCAACCGGCGACGGTGACCGCCAGCAGCCGCAAGCCGAAGAAACAACCGCCGCCGCTGCCCTACAATCTGTCGGCCCTGCAGATCGATGCCGCTCGACGATTTTCCATGAGTGCCAAGCAGGTGCTCGATACCTGCCAGGCACTTTACGAGCGCCACAAGCTGCTCACCTATCCGCGCTCGGATAGCCGCTACCTGCCGGTGGAGCATCTGGCGGATCGCCACGCCGTCATCGATGCTGTGGCCAATAACTGCCCGCCCCTGGGCCAGGCTGCCCAGGACGCCGAGCGCGACCACAAAAGCGCGGCCTGGAACAACAGCAAGGTAGAAGCGCACCACGCGATCATCCCCACCTTGAAAAAGATGGATACCAGCAACCTCAGCAAAACGGAGCGGAATGTTTATGAACTGGTGGCTCGCCAGTATCTGGCCCAGTTTTATCCGGCCCATGAATACAGTGACAGTCAGATCGACCTGGAGATTGCCGGGGGGAGCTTCATCGCCAGGGCCAGGACTGCCCTGAAGCCGGGCTGGAAGGTTCTATACCCAAGCCGGAACGACGGCGAGAAAGGGGAATCGGCCCTAAACAGTTCATTGCCAAGCCTCAACGCAGGGGACCGCTGTTTGTGTGAGCGCGGGGAGATCCTGGAGAAGCAGACCACACCGCCAAAACACTTCAATGACGCCAGCTTACTGGCGGCCATGACCGGGATCGCGCGCTACGTCCAGGACCCGGAGCTGCGTAAAATCCTGAAGGAAACAGACGGGCTGGGCACCGAGGCCACCCGGGCAGGCATTATTGAGCTGCTGTTTACCCGGATGTTTCTTCAGCGCAAGGGTAAACACATCCACTCCACCGCTGCGGGCAAGGGGTTAATCCACAGCCTGCCGGAGAGTGCCGCCCTGGCGGACACGACCGCCCGCTGGGAAATCCAGCTCGATGCCATCAGTCAGGCCAAGGGCAGCTATAGCGGCTTCATGCAACCGCTACTGGCGTTGCTAAATGAGTTGATCGCCCAGAGTCAGTCCGGCCTGCCGGAAGGACTGAAGAATATCGAGCAAACGCCGGCCCCCAAGAAGACGCGGCGAACAGCTAAAACGACGAATAAGACTGGGGCTCGCCGGGGAAGCAAACGCAAGACCAAGCCCCGCGCCCCGACTTGATTCAGCAATCATCGCCAGCGCGCCTTGAAATCCAGGGAACCTGATATACATATAGAAGTAGGAAGCCGGTGATTGAGGCTTCCGCCAAGAAGGATGTGAGAAAGACATCGATGCCCGGTTTGAAAACGGCGTACTGCACCCGAAAGCTCCGCAGCACGAAATCGGTGCGGCTGCCAACGTGATGGTCGCCGGCCTCAGTGAGCGCGCTGGCTACCCGTTGCGTTTTCTCGCTTTTCTCAAGATCGGCCTAGCGGTCTTTTTGGTGACGGTAGTTATCGCCAACGCCCACCTGTAACTGAGGTTTTTCTGAATTCACCGGCATGGCTTGTTGCCTTTGGGAGGCATAGCGGTGATTTGGCGCAGCTACTGTCATTGACGCACGTCAACGCGAAGTGAGGCGCACCAAGCTAGCATGGGGATTACGGGTAGCAACGATCATGTGAGTCCGCTCGCGGACCCCGATGCCAGCAAGCAGCAGCGCAGCCTGTTCTACCTAAAGGAATTGCGGCGCCTGTATGTCGAGCTGATAACGGTGCAGGAAAGCGTCAAGAGACACGGCCTGAAGGTGGTCGTGATCTTCGAAGGCCGCGATGCCGCTGGAAAAGGCGGGGTCATCAAGCGCATCAGCGAGCCGCTCAACCCGAGGGTCTGTCAGATTATGGCGCTCGGCACACCGAGCGAGCGGGAAAAGAGCCAGTGGTATTTCCAGCCTGGTGAAGTACTGGTTCTCCGTATCGGACGAGGAGCAAGAGGCGCGCTTTCGCGATAGGACAAAAGATCCGACCAAGCGCTGGAAGCTCTCGCCCATGGACCTGGAGTCCCGCGAGAAATGGCAAGATTACTCGCGCGCCAAGGACCGGATGCTCGCCTACAGCGACAGCGACACCGACAAGGCGCGCTGGTACATCGTGAACTCCGACGACAAGAAGCGGACCCGCCTGAACTGTATTGCCCACCCCATCACGCAGGTGCCCTACGACGACGTAGTGCCGGAGAAGATCGAACTCGCCTCGCGAAAACCCGAGAAACGCCGGCCCGAGTATTTTCGACCGCCCCTCTCAAGTCAGAACTTCGTGCCGGAGCTCTACTGATACGGGCCAAAGCTCTGTACAACGTCGTGATTCGCGATAGAACCGTGTACATCGAGCGAATCGTGCCGTGCGACTGTCAGCCCGCTGAGTTGGTTTGATGCTATGGATTCCAGTAGCGGTATTCAGGCGGGTTTGTCGCTGCGATGAAATGTGGTGAGTCGCAGTCCGTCGAGTGCTCCCTTCGCTCGCAGGCAGGGTTTCTCTATCAAATGCCACGATAAGGCCGCCATGAGCGCGACGGTCGGGAAGGTCAGCAGGGCAAGCGTACCAGCGCCAATCGGTCCCTCCAGCGCTACCAGAGCCTGCTGCACGGGAAAGGCAAAAATGTATATCCCGTAAGAATAGTCGCCGTAACGGTTGAATACGTAAAGCTGTCGGCCGTAGTGCGTTTCACCGATCCCGATCACCGCGATCGGCAGGCAGAGCAAATATAGTGGGTAAAGGCCGGAGTGGAGTGTGTATCCAAGTATGGCTAGGCCGAGCGCGCCTAACGTGATCAGTGCCTCCCTTGGGGAGCCCGGGCTGCCGTTGCCCCAGCGGGCGCGGATTCTGCTGAGTGACTCGAGTGCCGCGCCGCTAATGAACAGTACGCTGAAGCGCAGGGCGATTCGTACTGTCCCTCCTGCTGCGCCGATGCCGGAACTGGTTTCCGCAGCAGAATCGGTGCCGAGCCAGGGCAGTGTATAGAAGGCCACGGCCATGCTGGCCGCAATGATTAGCAGAAACCAGGTGCCGATAGCTAGCATCGCGCGCGATCTACAGGTGCTCGCCGCGATGCCCAGGGCCGCCAGTCCGGCATACATCAGTACCTCCCAGGGAAGTGTCCACAGGGACCCGTTGACCTTGCCGGGGAGCGGGTTGCCCTGGAAAAGGCCGGGTAGCTCACTGCCGCCCCCGGTAAACAGCAGGCCTATGAGTGAGCCCTTCCCCAGCAAGAAATTCCAGGTCTGGCTGGCTGCAAAGTACTCCCGCACTGGCAGATCCGTGAGCAGCGGGCCAAGCAGCAGGGCGCAGAAAGCTACACTTACGAGCAACCCCGGGTAGATGCGCGCGGCGCGGCGCCAGGCAAAGGCAAGCAGAGAGGGGGCGCGTCTCAGGCTTCCCATGACGAGGTAGCCGCTGATCGCAAAGAAGCAATCGACCCCTATACCGGCGAGGCTGGCAATGGCGTTCATCGCCGCGCTGCGACTGGCTTCTTCCCCGGTGCTCAGCACCACACTATGGCCGGCGAGGACCATCATCGATGCGGTCAGTCGGAGCAAATTGAAATGGTTGTCTCGCACTGCGCGACTCCCTGTCGCTGTGATTGGGCGACCGACAGTCGCCGCTGCAGGCGCTCTGCAGACGCCGATTATAGTCTTGCTGCCAGAGTTCGTCCTCGCTTAGTCGCTCCGCAGACGAGGGATTGAGGCCCGCCCATGGCCGGCGCGAAACACCACACAGGCAACGGTGCAGTTGCCTGTAGAAATCGGTTGACAATACCGCGGTGCATCTGGACAATGTGCCGCCTTCTGGAGGGGTTCCCGAGTGGCCAAAGGGATCAGACTGTAAATCTGACGCGCGAGCTTCGGTGGTTCGAATCCACCTCCCTCCACCATAAGCTATTGAAAAGAATAGAGAAAAAAGAAGGTATAAGATATTCGACTGCGCTGCGTCCAACGCTGTAAAAAGCGGTGATTTAAAGGGCGGAGTTTTTTGCGTCGTAGAGATTGGCGCGGTTGGGCTGAGATAGGCAGGGTGATAGAGCCAGGCGCAACGAGTTGCGCGGGTATAGTTCAAGGGTAGAACCTCAGCCTTCCAAGCTGATGATGCGGGTTCGATTCCCGCTACCCGCTCCAGATTCGCCGGTGAGCGATGAACGGAGGGCGAAGCGTAAGATCGGAGCAGCTAAGGGTCCGTGTTGAGGGCTGACAGTAACGAATGGAGTGACGGCAGGTACGACGGCTTAGGTAGCAGGCAGCGATATAGCTCATATAGCTCAGTCGGTAGAGCACTTCCTTGGTAAGGAAGAGGTCACCGGTTCGAATCCGGTTATGAGCTCCACTGTCTGCTGGCGTGATGTCGCCGAAGGAGCACGACCCGGCGAGCGTGACGGGGATGTACTGGAAAGTTGGTGCTGGAAAAGGCTTGTTGGGCACCAGGCATAGGGCGAGGTCCCGGTAAGAGTGGTGCAGAGCAGGAGTTCATAGGGGCTCAGGATGTCCGCAACTGCAGTTGCAGGGCCGGGTATGAGAGAAATCAGATTTGGCGTGACGATACGGTGTCGCGCGGGCAAGGAGAGAGTCGGTAATGGGAAAGGCAACATTTGAGCGCGACAAGCCCCACGTCAACGTGGGTACGATTGGACACG
>JBLIIW010000200.1:0-6824 GCA_047635315.1 Halieaceae bacterium
GATTCAAGGTAAGTATCGATGACATCATCAACTGGAACCAACTCGACCCAAGTCGCTATCTAAAGCCGGGGCAGTCACTAACCCTTTATGTCAGCGACGGATAAGCCTGGGCGCAGCGAATAGCTGGCGGCCACTCAGGCGGCCCCATCACCCACCGGCAGCCCTGCCGCTGTATTTTGAGTATCAGGCTCCGGCGTCGAAGCGTCCTCCCGGTGGATCCCAAAGAACATCGCGTAGAGCGTTGGCACCACCGTCAGCGTGAGCAGAGAGGCGAAACCGAGACCGGCCATTATGGTCACGGACATGTTCACGAAGAAGACATCCGACAGCAACGGTATCAGTCCGAGGATAGTCGTGGCAGCGGCAACCAGCACAGGCCTGGCACGACTGACGGCCGAGTCAAGCACCGCCTCGTAAGGGTTCTTTCCCTCGCCTATTTGCTGATCGGTCTCGTCGATAAGAACGATCGCGTTCTTGATCAGCAGTCCAATCAGCGAAAGCGCACCCAGTAGCGACATGAAATCAAAGGCCCCGTCTGTGGCCAGCAGCCCGGCGCTTACTCCGACGATTGCCAGTGGTACCGTGAGCCAGATGATTAGCGGCTGACGCAATTTCCCGAAGAGAAAGATACTGGTGAGTATCATCAGCAAAATACCCACCGGGAGGGACTTGCCGAGGCCCGCCTGTGCGTCCGCCGTGTCCTCATACTCTCCGCCCCATGCAAGCGAATAGGATGCTGGCAGTTCTAGCGCTTCAATCTGTGGTCGGATGCGCTCCAGCAGTGGGGTCGCCAGATCGCCCACCGGATTGCAGGAGGCAATAATCGTTTGCATGCGATTGCGGCTGCGCAGCAGCGCGTTCTCCCAGTCCGTGCGGTAAGCCGATATGACCGCCGATACAGGGACCGAACTTCCGAGCACGGCACTCCATAGCTGCACGTCGCGCATTGCATCCACATCCTGGCGCTCAACCCCCGCGGCCCGCATCTTTAAGGGCAATACGCGATTTCCGTCGCGATAGCTTCCGGCCGGGATACCGTCGAAGGCATATTTCATGGCGTCCCCGAGATCCTCCCGGGTGACCCCCAGTTGCCGTCCGACCTGCTCGTTGAATACCGGGGTAATCAGCTTCACCGGGGACCGCCAGTCATTGCGCACGTCAGTTGCTTCGGAATCCGCGCGCATTATCGCCTCTGCCTGCTCGGACAGTTGCCGCAGTACCACCGGATCCGGACCGGAAAAGCGCACTTCAATCTTGGCATCCCGTCCGGGCCCGATGCGCAGAGGCTTGATGATCGGATCCAGCCAGGGTGCGGAGTGGCGCAGCATAGTCCCGACGGCAGCGGAGACATCCGGTATGCGCGCCGCGTCGTCCAAACGCACAATAATCTGGCTGTACGCCGCCGTGGGCTCCCGCGAGTCGTAAACCAGCGTGAAACGCTGATGCGCACCACCGACCACAGAGGTGGTCTGCTCAACGCCGGGGAGTTCGCGTACAAATGCCGAGACCGCCAGGGTATCGTCGCGGGTTTTACGGATATCGCTGCCCTCGGGTTCGTAGAGATCTACGAATATGAGCGGCGTGCTTGATGCGGGAAAGAACCCGCTCTTTATCTGCCCAAAGCCATACAGCCCGGCGAAAAAAAGTGCCGCCACAATAACGAGGGTCAGGACCCGATGATCTACCGCCATAGCGACAAAACGCCGGTAGCCACGAAAGAACAGGCCCCCATAGGGATCCTTCCCTAAGTCCTCTTCGTCAGCTTTAAGCAACAGGGCGCAGAGAAGTGGCGTTGTACTGATAGCGGTTATCCAGCTCAGGGACAGGGAAATCAGAATCACGTAAAACAGGGATCCGGCAAACTCACCGGTATTGTCTGGGGATAGCCCAATTGCGGAAAACGCCAGAATACCGATGGCCGTACCCCCGAGAAGGGGCCACATGGTTTTTCCAACTGCTTCCCTGGCAGCATCGAGGGCTTTGACGCCGGCCTTAATACGCACCTGCATGCCCTCGGTAACGACGATGGCGTTATCGACCAGCATGCCCAGGGCGATGACGAGTGCCCCAAGGGAAATTCGCTGTAGTTCAATACCGAAGAGGTACATAAGGAGCAGTGTCCCGGCCACGGTAATCAGCAGCACCGATCCAATGATCAATCCACTGCGCAAACCCATGAACAGCAGTAGCACAACAATCACGATGGCCACGGCCTGGGCTACGCTGACGATGAAGCCGCTCACGGAGTCTCTCACTTCCGTGGGCTGGTCGTAGACCGCTTCAAGTGTCATACCCACCGGGATAATGTTTTGCAGTTCCTCAAACTTGTGGTCGAGGCGCCGACCTACCTCCACAACATTCTCCCCGGAAGCCATGCTGATGCCGAGGCTGAGAGCGGGGAGCCCTCGGTGATAGTAAAGCTTGGTCGGCACGGCCTCGTAAGCACGGGTGATCGTTGCAATATCGCGCAACCGCACAAGATTGCGGTCTGTGGAAGAAATCAGCACATCGCCAATCGCCTGTACGGAGCTGAATTCACCCGTCGGTTTAATACGCAGGTAGTCATTCCCCACGCGCGCGTTACCCGCGTCCACCACGACGTTCTGCGAGCCCAGCACGGCTGTGATAGATCGCGGATCGATGCCCATTTCTGCAAGGCGCGCCCGGGAAATATCGAGATAGACCACCTCTTTCTGTTCCCCATCGATCGATACCTTGCGAACCCCATCGATGAGCACGAGCTCACGCTTCACTTCGTCCGCCACGTCGTAGAGATCGCGCCAGCTATAGCCGTCTCCGGTCAGCATCAGATAAACGCCGTATACATCGCCGAAATCGTCGATAACCATCGGTGCGAGAGCGCCTGGAGGAAGCTTGGGACGTACATCCGCAACCTTACGGCGCAGTTCATCGAAGATATTGGCTAACTGCGCCGCTCCGTATTCGTCCTTGAACTCAATAGAGATATCCGAGAGCCCCGGACGCGATACGGACATCTTGATACGCTTGAGCTGGGGTAGTTTTTGCACCGCATCTTCAAGGTGGTAGGTCACCTCATCCTGCACTTCCTGCGCAGACGCCCCAGGATATAGCGTGATGATTTTCGCCATTTTGATCGTGAACGCCGGGTCCTCGAGTTTCCCCATGCGCTGGAAACCCAGCACGCCGCCAGCGACAAGAATGACGATGATCAGCCAGGAAATAACCGGCGTGCGTACCGAATATTCACCGATATTCATTGCACGAACAGCCCTGCAGCCTCATCTTCCCGGGGCACTGCCTGCTCGCCGGTGCGCAGGCGCGTCACCTGCATGGCTTCCGCCAGATACTCGGCTCCAACGGCGACAATCTCCTCACCACCCGTGAGCCCGGATAGCACCTCGATCTTATCCCCGGACATGCGCCCGATGCTCACCGAGCGACTGAAGACCTGCATACTCTCGCTATCCAGAATAAAGACGCGCGGGGATAGGGAGGCATCGGCCTGCACGGCCCGAGCCGGAACCCATGTGACGCTGTCGGCGATCAACAGACCTGAGAAATCCACCTCGACCTGCGCGGTCATCCCGGGAAGCACCACAAAGCTGTCTGGCTGCGCCATGGCGAAGGTCATGCTGAAAGTTTGCGTATTGGCATCGGCGCGAGTAGCCACCTCTTTGAGCTCAAGGGCAAAACTGATCTCCGGGTGATCATCGAAGGAGGCCAGGGCCCGAACTGCTGCCACGCTGCTCTCCTCCACGGATACAGTGGAAAGATCATCCGTCTGACCGGCGCTAACACTGCGCACCAAGGACTCCGGCATGGCGATAATCACATCGAGCCTATCCGTGTCCTGCAGATACACAATCCCCTGCTTGGCATTCACTTCCTCAAAATTATCCACGTAGCGTCGGGCAATACGACCCCTGAAGGGTGCCCGCAGCGTGGCATAGCTCAGGTTGGCTTTGGCCTGTGCCAGGGCAGCGCGATTGGAACGGAAGTCGGCCTCCATCCGGTCGTAGTCGAGCTGGGAGATGTTGCCACTGCCGATAAGCTCCCCGGCGCGCGCAAAATTACGCTGTGCGTTTTTGAAGGCTGCCTCACGGTCTTCAAGCGCAATGCGAAAGTCCGTGGGATCGAGGCGGGCCACAACCTGCTCTGCCTCCACGACATCGCCCTCCCGGGCGCTCAGTTCCGCCAGCTGCCCGGACACACGAAATGCCAGCTCAGCTTGCTTGGAGGCCTGTATGCTTGCGGGAAAGCGGCGAATCTCGTTACCCACGGCCGTATCCACGACGACGGTTTTTACCGGTCGCGAGCTGACGCCCGGAGCCGTCGGCTCAGGCTCCGAGCAGGCAGGCAGCAGCGTCAGCGGTAAAAGCAACAGCAGCCGCGCAAAATCACGACGCAGCAAGGACGAAGAGTTCGGCGCAGAGGCGAAACAGGGAAACCTCAATGATTTCATGGCTTACTCAGGTTGACCGAGGAATAGCGCCGATTATAAACCCGCACAGAGGGTTTCACGAGTGCTCTGAGACGGCAGTACTTCAGCTGTTTCGCAGGCGCGGTCGCAAGTTCAACAGGATTTGAGTACAGGTTGTGTGCGGATCGCCTGGGGCTGCTGCGACGCACTTCGGCAAATGGGTTAGGCTGCTGCGGAACGACTATCACATCGCAAGGGAGGCACTTATGACATTGGGTATTGGAGGCGGTTCGATCGAGGAGGCGCTGGCTGCGCCAGCCGCAGCGATCGCGCATGTTGCGCCCATAACGCGCGAGGAGTTTGCGTCGCGCATAGCGCTGGCGCAACAGCTCATGCGTGACCATGACATCGCCTGCCTGTTTCTGAATGCGGGGACGAACCTCTATTATTTTACGGGTACCTCCTGGCATCCGAGTGAGCGACTGGTTGCCTGTCTGCTGCCCGCCGATGGCGAGCCGATCATGGTGGCCCCGACCTTTGAACGGGGTACTCTCCTCGCCTGCCAGCAGGTGCCTATGGACATTGCCTGCTGGGAAGAGCACGAGTGTCCTTATGCGCTGTGCGCCGATCTGTTGCGAGAACGCGTCGGCCGGGGTGCCAATATAGGCCTGGACGAAAGCACTCCGTTTTTCTTGAGCAGTGGGCTCCAGAGCGCCGCAGCGGAGCTGAGCTTCGTCGATGCAACACCGGTGAGCGCGGGCTGTCGAATGCACAAGTCAAGCAGTGAAATCGCTCTACTGCAGGCGGCCAAGAACATCACTCTTGAAGTCCACAAGCGCATCGCCAGTGTACTGAGCGAAGGTGTAAGCGCTGCGGAGCTTAGCCAACGCATTGACCAGATTCACCGCGCCCTGGGCGCCGCTAAAGGCAGTAGCTTCTGCATCGTGCTTTTTGGCGAAGACACGGCATTTCCGCACGGCGTAGCCGCACCGAAAACCCTGGAGCATGGGGATATGGTGCTGATTGATACGGGTTGCCTGATCGAAGGTTACAACTCGGACATTACCCGTTCTTACGTGTTTGGGGATCCCAGCGCCGAGCAGCGCCGTATCTGGGACATCGAAAAGGCGGCCCAGGCGGCAGCGTTTGCCGCAGCAGTTCCCGGTGCGCCCTGCGAAGCGGTGGATTTGGCTGCGCGGCAGGTTCTGGAGAGCGCGGGTCTGGGACCCGATTACGCCCTGCCTGGTCTGCCGCATCGCACCGGACACGGCATCGGTCTGGATATTCACGAATGGCCCTATCTGGTGAAGGGCAACCGTACCGCCCTGGCGACCGGCATGTGCTTCAGTAATGAACCCATGATCTGCGTACCGGGCAAGTTCGGCGTACGTCATGAGGATCATTTCTACATGAGCGAGCAGGGACCGCGCTGGTTCACGGAGCCCGCCAGGTCAATTGATGCGCCCTTTGGCTGAACGCGAGCGCTAGGGCGACTCTGCCTGCCATTCGCAGTGCCTGCCCAGCGCGGTGAAGTACAGAGCGCAGCGAACGGGCTCCGCAAAGCGCGCCTGTAAAGCCTGGCGATAGCGCTGCAATTGCGGTTGGTACAGCGTCAGTTGTGCCGCCATGAAGGCGTCGGGACTCTCGTCCCGGCGCGGCGCGGCCGTTTTGTAGTCGATAAGCCAACGTTCACCCCTGGCCTCGTCGAGGAAAACATAGTCCAGAACGAGTTCCCTGATCTCGTCACTGCCGGCCAGCGTGAGTGGATATTCGGCCGTGCGCGACTGACGGGAGGGTGACAGCATCCAGCGTGCCCAGTCATCCTGTAGTACGCGATCAACCGCCTCAGCGGCCTGGCTGGCGTAATTGTCCAACGCGGCGGAATCACAGCCCGCGTCAGTCAATGCCACAGATAGCAGAAGCCGCAGCGGCTGGTCACACTGCTGGGGCAGCTCTGCACGGTAGACAAGAGACTCGAGACCGCGATGGATCGCCGTACCGAGCGCGCGGGCGAGATGATTGTCCGGGTCTGCTGTCCCCTGCGCGGCGCTGGGCGCGGGCACATGCTCTATCTCCGGCAGTTGCTGGAGGCGCAGGTACCCACCGATGCTGGAGCTTGACGTGGCGGTCACAGCGGCGTCGGGCGTGCGCTCTACAGGTACCCTGCCCTCAACGTCCGTCCAGATCGTCGCCAGTAAGGAGCCCGCGCGCGGCCCTTTCGCCTGCTCTTTTTGCTCGTCCCAGGGCAGCGATGCCCCCAGCCACAAACGCTCGGCCGCACGCGTACAGCCCACGTAGAACAGTCGCGTTGCCTCCATCTTGCCCTTCTGCCGGGCCTGCTCCTTAAGATAATCGTAAAGTCTTGGCGCAGCTCTTGCGCTGGCGCTGCCACGAATATCGAGGAGAAAGCTCCTTTCTCCTC
>JBLIIW010000201.1:0-6795 GCA_047635315.1 Halieaceae bacterium
CGGTTGGTGTTAGCACCGGTGAAGGCACCTTTCTCGTAGCCAAACAGCTCCGATTCAATCAGTGTTTCCGGGATCGCGGCGCAGTTTACGGAAATCAGCGTCTGCGCTGCGCGCCGGCTGTGGTGGTGAATGCTCCGCGCGACCAGTTCTTTGCCCGTGCCGGTTTCCCCCAGCACGAGTACGGTTGAGTCAGTCGGCGCAAACTTCGAGATGTGCTTAGCGAGGGTCTGCATGGCTTGGCAGCGTCCGATGATATCTGCGCGAGCAGATTCATCCGGTTTTTTTGCGTCGGTATTCTGCGGGGTCGAGCGGGTCCTAGAGCGCGCGTGCTTTTCTATCACCCGTTGTACGGACGCAAGCATATCGGCGTGATCGAAGGGTTTGGCGATGTAATCCACGGCCCCCATACGCATGGAATCCACCGCTGAGCGCAGGCTGGCGTAGCTGGTCATGATCAGAACCGGGACCTCGCCCGCTTTTGCGATAAGGTCCGTGCCAGGTGCCCCCGGCAGGCGCAGATCACTGATGATCAAGTCGTAATCGGTGAGCTTGAAATTGCTTTCGGCTTCCGCGACGGAACCGGCCTCATCCAACTGATAGTCGTGTCGCTCAAGCAATCTCCGCAGTGCAACACGAATTACCGACTCGTCTTCGACGATCAGAATTTTGTGCATAAAAAAACAGCCGGGTAACTGGGGGTCGCCTAGCTTAACACCCTACGGGCCCAAGGTTTCTCAAACGGTCGAGCTATCGTAAAGGTCGGCGTAATCCGCCACCGACAGGCGCAGCATTACCCGGGTCCCGCGGCCGTGCATGTCCGGATGCGGGCTGATCAGCTTGATGCCGCCACCCATGTCCTCCAGCATACTGCGCACGAGTGGCAGTCCCAGACCGGTACCGGCCCCGACGTCCTTGGTGGTAAAAAAAGGTTCGAATATCTGCTCGAGAAGCTCTGCAGGCACCGGTTCCCCCGCGTTGTCGATGCTGACCGCGAGTATGTCTCCCTCGTGTTGCGCGTCTACGGTGACCTCCGCGCCGGCAGCCGCGCCGCGCGCGTTGTCCAGAAGGTTTACGAAGACCTGGAGCAGCAGTTGACTGTCAGCCAGAACAAGGGCTTCCCGGTCGCAGCGATTGAGAAAGCTGCCGCTACCGGCCTCGGGATCGAGGCTCAGCATATGGATCGCCTCATCAACGCAGTCGGCGAGGTTGCAGGGGGTGCATTGGGCGCGGTGCGCAACGCTGCCCGGGTGCGAGAACAGCATCAGCGAACTCACCGTACGGGATATTCGCTGGGTCTGCTTGAGGATCTCGGCAGTGCCCTGCTCAAGCTCGCCCGGATCCGTGCTGCCGACCAGGTTCTGTGCCACGCAGGCAATGCCGGTGATCGGATTGCCGATTTCGTGGGCCACCCCGGCGGCAACGCGACCGATACATGCAAGGCGCTCCTTGTGCAGTAACTCGTCCTGAAGGCGCTGATAGTCGGTGATATCTTCGACTAGCACGAGGCGTCGATCGCCCGCGACCTGTGCGGGGCTCGCATGGAGGATTACCCAGCGGGTAGTTTCGCCCGTTAGTGCGTGCTTGATGACCTCGCCCTCCGAGTCGGCCAGTGCGGTGCGCAGGGCGTGATTCCAGGGTGCAGGGAGCTTTTCCACGGTCGTGCCGCGGGCCGCTTTCGATGCAATGCCTGTAAGTTTGCTCATTTGCCTGTTCCACAGATACACGCGCTGGTCGCGACCGATCCCGCACAGCCCGGTTGGCAGGCCCTCAAAAGTGCGCTGATAGTCCGCCCTGAGGCGCCAGGCATAAGCACCGGCGATAAGGGCCAGCGCAGCGGCTGTCAGAAACAGGCTGGTCATGTCTGGCGGATCATTGTGACGGTTGGGTGCGGCATGGGTTGATGCTAAGGCCTGTGCTACTCGAGGTAAACCAGCTTCGCTCCCGCTGCGCCCTGCAGCGGGGCGCGATTCCACTGCGTCGCCGCCTGGCTGAGGAGATGTTCCGGAGAGTCAGCGCAGAACATGGCACTGCTTTGTCCAAGCAGTTCGAGCACGCGGCGCAGATTCTCCAGTGCGTGACGGCTATCCAGCGCGCGCGCCCCCGTTTGTTTGCTGAGCTTATGACCGCTCCTGTCGCAAAGCAGTGGCAGGTGGCCGTAGAGCGGCGCCGGGTATCCGAGCGCGCCCAGCGCTTCGATCTGTACGGAGGTTTGCGCATAGATGTCGGCGCCACGCAGTACGTGGGTGATCCCCTGCCAGGCGTCGTCGACCACCACCGCCAGCGCATAGGCGAACAGCCCGTCCTTGCGCCGCAGCACAACGTCAGACAGCGTGTGGCACATTTGCTGAGGGCCTAGAATGAGGTCCTCAAAGTTGATTGGATGCGTCCCCAGGCGCAGCCTGAGAGAGGTCGCCTGCGCACTGCGCGGCGCGCAGCGCTGGCCGCAGCTGCCAGCCTTGCCAAGGATGGCACGCGTGCAACTGCAGGGAAACAGGAGCTGCGCCTGAGACAGCGAGTCCAGCGCTGCCGCATAGGCGTCACTGCGCCTGGACTGGTAGACAACGTTGCCATCCCAGCACAGGCCATGCGCTTCCAGGCTGCGCCTGATGCTGTCGCTAGCGCCGCTTGCCTCCCGGGGCGGGTCGATGTCCTCGATGCGCAGGAGCCACTGTCCCTCGTGCGCGCGGGCATCGAGGAAGCTGGCGACCGCGGCCAGCAATGAGCCAAAGTGCAGGGGGCCGGTTGGGGAGGGAGCGAAGCGGCCCCGATACGCTGTCTTCTCCACGTCCGGGGTCGCCATGGGCGGGGTGGTGCGGGGCGTCAGCCGAGCTCCTGCCGCTCTTTTATCTCGGCGAGGGTTTTGCAGTCAATGCACTGATTTGCAGTGGGCCGCGCCTCGAGTCGCTTGATACCGATTTCCACGCCACAGGCGTCGCAAAAGCCGTAGTCGTCCTGCTCGATGCGTTCGATGGTCGAATCGATCTTTTTGATGAGCTTGCGCTCCCGATCGCGGGTGCGCAGCTCAAGGCTGAATTCTTCTTCCTGAGTAGCGCGGTCCGCCGGGTCCGGAAAGTTCGACGCCTCATCTTTCATGTGCGAGACGGTTCGGTCGACCTCCTCCATGAGTTCTGATTTCCACTTACTCAAAATACTCTTGAAGTGCTCGCGCTGCGGCTCGTTCATATACTCTTCACCGCGTTTTGGCTTGTACGGTTCGAAGTTACGGAATTCGCTCGTGGCAGTTTTTCCGGCCTTCCTGCGCGCGCGCGCGGGCTTTTTGGCAGTGGTGTTTTGCTCTGGTTCAGGTTTGTTTGGCATGGTGGTCATCCAACGGTCTCACTCTGGCTGCCCCGCGTGTGAATCCAGCGGGCCGCATTTCGAAGCGCGCAGAAACTAACAGAATTGTCGCCTGCGCGCCAGCGCAAAAAATAGCAGCGCTATGTTTACAAATACAATTGTCAATCGAGGTAAATATCCGCGCCCACGGCGGTAAAGGGAATGGCCGTCAGTTGCTCGCCCTGGCAGGGACCGGCAACACATTCCCCCGTGGCCGCCAGAAACTGTGCGCTGTGCCGTTGGCAGGTGATTAGCTCGCCGTTTACTTCACTCAATGAACCGCCCAGGGGGTCGAGGGTCTCCCGGGTGTGCGGGCAGAGGTTTTCGTAGAGAAACAGCTGGTCCTTGTGACGCACCAGTATCAGGGCTCTTCCCTCCAGCGTTACACTGCGCGTACTGTTTTGGGGAATAGGAAACGAGTCGTCAGACATGCGTAATCTCGTGGGTGAAAGAGCACGGCGCCCTTACAGCATAAGCACAATAGTAAGCCACTTTACGGTAGGCGCAGGCAAGTGTCCTGGGGAGTGCCCGGGGCCGTGAGTCCTCAATTCAGCGAGCGCTTTCTCTGCGGCATGGATAGTCGCGCTCTGGTCACCGTGGATGGCCAGCAGCTGTTGCCCGAGGTGTCGCAGGCTTTCGCTCACCTGGCCAGTGCCGGGGCCGAGGAGGGTTTTGAACTGGTCATGGCCAGCGCCTACCGCTCCTTTGAGCGGCAGTTACACATCTGGAACGGCAAGCTGCGCGGAGAGCGACCGGTGCTCGACCAGCGCGACCAACCGCTCTCACTGAGTGGTATGTCGCCCGCTGCGCAGGTCGCTGCAGTGCTGCGTTTTTCGGCGCTTCCCGGCGCAAGTCGACACCACTGGGGGACCGATATTGACGTTTTCGACGCGGCCGCGGTTTCCCCTGACTACAGGGTGCAGCTCTGTGCTGCGGAGGTTTGCGAGGGTGGCGTATTTGATCCGCTGCACTGCTGGCTGGACCGTTGCATTGCCAGGGGAGAGAGCTTCGGGTTTTACCGCCCCTACGACCGCGATCGCGGTGGCGTCGCCCCCGAGCGCTGGCACCTGAGTTACGCGCCGCTGGCGCAGCACTGCGCAGCCCGGGTGACTGGATCCAGCCTGCGGCGCTGCTGGAGCGGGGAACCCGCGGCGGCTGATTTCGCGCTGCGGGAGCATGTGGATGCGCGGCTGGAGGAACTGCTGGAGCGCTTCTGCGGCCGCGTCAGCGACATACCGGGCTACCTGTTACCGGGTAACCCCTGAGCGCCCGCGTCTATTGGCTGCGCTGCGGCTGTCGCCAGTCGCTGGGGCCGCGATGTTTCCCCGGAGACGGCCCCTAGGGCTGCTTCTTGGCCTGCTCGTGCAGGTGGCCGAAGTGATTCCAGTAGTCGGTTTCAGACGCCGCAATCACCTTGAGTGCCTCCTCACGGCCGTAGACATGATCGACCTTGATGTTCGCGTCCTTGCCGGGTACGAGCTTGTAGGTGGAGAAGTAGTGCTGCAGACGTTCAACTTTGATCTCCGGCAGATCCGAGATGTCTTCTACCTTGCCCCATATATTGTCGCCGTCCAGTATGGCGATGATCTTGTCGTCGGCTTCGCCGCCGTCGATCATCTGGATGCCGCCCACAACGCGGGCGTTGAGCACGATATCCGAGCGGTTGATGTGGCGCTCCGAGTAGACGCAGATGTCGAGCGGGTCACCGTCCGCGATCTCAACACCCGGACAGCGTTTGGCAACTTCTTCGCCGCAGTAGGTGCGAGGGATGAAGCCGTAGAGAGCCGGCGGGCTGGAGGTTGTGCGCTGGGGCCGGTCGACCATAAGGAACCCGGATGCCTTGTCCAACTCGTACTTGACGACGTCCGTGGGCAGCATCTCGACATAAACCTGCACCACACCGGGCTGGGCGCCGTCTCTCTGTGAATGCAGTCCGTGCCAGGGGTGCCGGCGCCAGCGATTGAACGTTTCATTTTGGTACATGGGGGCTCCTCAGGGAAAAATGGGTGCTACCACCGCTATTGTTCGGCGATGGCAGTGGCTGTCAGGTGTGCATTGCTGAGTGGCGGCGATTGTAACTGCTGCGACAGACAAAATCTGTGCGACTTTTGTCCCATCGCGGCCAATCCCGCCCCAG
The DNA here is from genome assembly GCA_047635315.1 of Halieaceae bacterium. GTDB lineage: Bacteria > Pseudomonadota > Gammaproteobacteria > Pseudomonadales > Halieaceae > Congregibacter. The sequence continues at coordinate 5,474 of JBLIIW010000201.1, forward strand.
TTGCTTCGACACAGCGGGACGCAGCAACACGCCTGGACCCGCGCTGTCGTGCGATTTAGCTTGGCGAGTAGGTGCTCTTGAGTTTTCGCGGCACCGCAATATTTTTCAAACGCACGTAGCGAGGCAGCCCCCGGCGATACTCCGGGTAGGCCTCGCCAGCAATAAGCGGCTCGAGATAGGCCTTGGCAGCGGCGGTGATAGCGAAGCCGTCGCGACTGATGAAGTTCCGCGGCATCTTCTTCTCGACGTTGGCCACGTCCCGTAGAGCGACTTCACCGATTTTCCAGCTATAGCGCTTGCCTTTACCGCGCACGATGCTGGGCATTACGGCGCTTTTACCCGCCAGCGCCAGCTCTACGCCGGCGCGACCCACAGCGTAGGCTTGGTCGAGGTCTGTCTGCGAGGCGATATGTCGCGCAGAGCGCTGCAGGTAGTCTGCTACTGCCCAGTGATATTTGTAGCCCAGCGCATCTCTGACCAAAGCCGCCAGCATGGGCGCGAGTCCCCCGAGTTGCGCATGGCCAAAGGCATCCCGTGTACCCGCATCGCTAAGGAAACGCCCATCCGCTGTCTGGACGCCTTCGGATGCCACGACCACACAGTAGCCGTAGCGCTGTACGCTCTTCTCAACGCGCTTGAGGAATTTTTCCTCGGAAAAGGCGATTTCCGGGAACAGAATACAATGCGGCGCATCGCCTTCCACTTGCGCCGCCAGCCCGGCCGCCGCTGCTATCCAGCCCGCGTGCCGGCCCATGACCTCCAGGATGAACACCTTGGTTGAGGTGGCGCACATGGAGGCGACATCCAAACCCGCTTCGCGGGTTGAAACGGCTACGTACTTTGCGACGGAGCCAAAGCCCGGGCAGTTGTCAGTCAACGGCAGGTCATTGTCGATGGTTTTGGGAATGTGAATCGCCTGTAGCGGAAACCCCATCGACTCGCTCAGCTGAGAGACTTTCAGGCAGGTATCTGCCGAATCGCCGCCGCCATTGTAGAAAAAGTAGCCGATATTATGTGCGCGAAAGACTTCAATGAGGCGCTCGTACTCCGCCCGGTTGTCCTCGAGAGATTTGAGCTTGTGGCGACAGGATCCGAAGGCGCCGGCCGGGGTCTGCATGAGGCCGCGGATTGTCCCCGCGCTCTCCTTGCTGGTGTCGATGAGGTCTTCGGACAAGGCGCCAATAATGCCGTTGCGACCGGCGAGGACTTTGCCGATGCGGTCGCGGTGCTGTCGCGCGGTTTCTATAACGCCGCAGGCAGATGCATTGATCACCGCGGTGACCCCGCCCGACTGTGCGTAAAAGGCATTCATCTTTCGTCCC
>JBLIIW010000202.1:0-6740 GCA_047635315.1 Halieaceae bacterium
TGGAAGTGACGCTTTTTCGCGGTCGTTGGGCTGGCGCTTACCGCGCGGGAGTGGCCCGTGTGGCGGTGCTTCTATTTCTGTTGCCGGTCCTGGCGACCGCGTCTTTTCTCCTGCTGCAGTGGGACTGGGTCATTGCCGGTTACGCGGTTCGCGATTTCAGTTTTGCGGAGCGGGTATGGACCGAGCTCCGGTTGCTGTGGAGCTATGTGGGTTGGTTCAGCCTGCCCCGAAGCGGCGCGCTGGGCCTGTTTCACGACGATGTGATCGTTTCAAAGGGTTGGTTGCAACCGCTGACGACGGTCCTCGCCGGTATGGCCTGGCTGGGCGTGTTGGCGGCCGGTTTCGCGCTGCGCCGGAGCTTCCCCTGGCTGTTGATGGCGGCGCTGTTCTTCCTCGGTGGGCACAGCCTTGAGTCCGGGTTTCTGGCCCTGGAACTGGTTTTCGAGCATCGCAATTACCTGCCCTCTGTCGCCCTTGCGCTGCTGCTGGCGGCTGCCCTGCTGCGCGCCAGCGATTTCCTGGCGAGCCGGGGTCGAAGCTTTCTGGGGGGACTTGCCCCCCTGTTGCTGCTGCTCATGTTTGCGCTGGTGCTGGGCCTGCGCTCCCTGAACTGGTCCAGCGAATGGCTGCTGGCCAGTGCCAGCTACGCGCGGCACCCGGACTCGCCGCGATCGGCCCATTTCTATGCGAATACGCTCATGAAGGAGCATTCGGCAGTCGGCGAAAGAGAGTCTGGGCGGGCTAATATGCTGGCTCTGGCCCGGCATGAGTTTGAGGTGTTGCACCAGCGCAACCCCGCGGATCTCAGCGCATTGGTCATGCTGTACACGCTCGATTCCCGGTATTTTCCCGAGGTGGCGGACCCGGACCGCTGGTTCGCCGGTATTGAGCGCAGCGTTGCCAGCTCGAAAATGCTGGCTACTGAGTATGCGGCCATGCGCGTGCTGCTGGCCTGTGTGGAGGCCGCTGCCTGCCGTGTCGATGAATCGCGCCTGCGTCGACTCGTGGAACTTTTTTATGAGCGCTACCCGTACAAGAGCGCTGCGGCTGAACTGCAACTCGGGCGCCTTGAGTCCGCCCAGGCGCCGGCCGAGGAGCGTGTGGCCCTGATCAACGCGGCGCTGGAGCGCTCTCAGGGTGGTCTGGGTCTGCGTTACCAACTGGTGGCCGCTTATCTTGAGCAGCGCGATTTCGTCTCGGCACACGGGGTGATCGTTGAGCTTCTCGCTGGCGATCCGCTGTACCGACAGCTGGCCGGCATTGATGGCCTGTTCCATCGCGCGCCCGTCCCGGGCGCTGACTGATATGCGCCGGCCGCTGAGCGTCCTAGGGTCACTGGCATGTGCGCTGCCGCTGACAGCGCTGTTCGTCTGGGTTTACGCCCCGGCCCTGCCGTTCGCCTACGCAGATGTGTTGACACTCCTACTTGAGTCTTATGAGGGGCGCGCGACGCCGCTGTCGGAGGCCGCTATGCGCTGGCGGCAGGTGGCAGTCATCGCCGTGGTCTGGGTTCCAGCGCTATGGCTGCTGTTGCGTTCTGCCGGGGCGCGCGAGATGGCGTTGGCGGCGGTGCTGGGCTCCCTGTTGTTGTGCCTGCCGTTCTGGGTTCCGTGGATTCTCAGCGGGACTGTCGGCTGGACGGGGGCCGCAACGCTGCTACTGTGCGCGCTGGCCAGCCTGCTGCTGTATGGGCTGGCCTGTCGCCTGCGCGCGACGATCTTGCCAGTAGCGGTGCTCTGTATACTGCTCGGTGTGGGACTGTGTGTGATAAGTTCGGCGCGCGTAACGCTGCGCTCGAATCCGCCACTCTATGTGCTTCAGCAGGTGGCGGTGAATCCGCGGTCCGCGGAGGCAAACCTGGCCATGGGGTTGCACCTGTTATCGCTTGGTAATCGCGATCAGGCCTACACTTATCTGGCGACTGCGGGCCGCGCTCTTGAGCAACGCTACGTCCACAGTTCTCGCGAGGATGTTCTCAGCGCCGCGGGAATCCTGCTGGCGCTGGATACCCCTGAACCGGTCGGCGCAGAGGTGCCGGTTCAGCGCGATGGCCATAAGACTGCACAGGAGAACGATAGCCCTTGAAAATATCCATCGTCATTCCGGCAAAAGATGAAGCGGCAACGATTGCTGTCGTCGTGGGCAGGCTGCGCGCGACCTACCCGGATTATGAAGTTATTGTCGTCAACGATGGTTCCAGCGACGCTACACCGCAGCTCGCGGCGGCGGCGGGTGCGACAGTGATCAGCCAGCCCTACAGCAAGGGTAACGGTGCTGCGATCAAACGCGGTGCCCGGGCGGCCAGTGGCGAGGTGCTGGTGTTCATGGATGGTGATGGTCAGCACGACCCCGACGACATCGAGCGTCTTCTGTATCGCTATAGCGAGGGATTCGATCTGGTGGTAGGCGCGCGTTCGGGGCTGGAGTCGCAGGCCAGCGTGGCGCGCTGGGGGGCCAACGGCTTTTATAACAGTCTGGCGAGCTGGATGGTGGGGCAGCGTATCGATGACCTGACGTCGGGCTTTCGCGTAGTCAATCGCCGCAAGTTCCTGAATTTCCTGTACTTGCTTCCCAATGGTTTCAGTTACCCGACCACCTCGACGATGGCTTTTTTCAGGGCCGGCTATTCGGTGGGCTTTATCCCTATAGCGGTGGGCCGGCGCGAGGGCAGCGGCCACATCAACCTGCTGCGCGATGGGCTGCGCTTCCTGCTGATTATTTTCAAGATAGGGACCCTGTACTCGCCCCTGAAGGTGTATTTTCCCTTCGCCGTACTGACCGCCGGTCTGGGCATGGTGAACTACGTTGCTACTACGATAGTGACGGACTCCTGGCGCTTTACCAATATGACCGCGCTGCTGATATCGTCCGGTGTCATCATCTTTCTGTTGGGCCTGCTCTCGGAGCAGCTCACCAACCTTCAGTACAAGGATGTTCCGGACGAGGAATGAATTGCTCGCTGCCACCCTTTAGAGGTAGGGCGGCCAGCTCGCAGGGGGCCTAAGATACGCGCGATTTGTCTTTTCCCGAAAATAAGGAGGTTCCTGTGCTTATCGGTGTGCCCCGCGAGATAAAAAACCACGAGTATCGTATCGGCCTGACGCCGGCCGGTGTTACTGAGCTTGTGCACCACGGCCATGCGGTGCTCCTGGAGTCCGATGGGGGTGCTGATATCGGCTTTGACAATGATCAATACGAGGCCGCCGGCGCTGAAATCGTCGACACCGCAGACGAGATCTTCCTGCGTGCGGACATGATCGTGAAAGTAAAAGAACCCCAGCCCGAGGAGTGTCGAAAGCTGCGCCCCGGCCAGTTACTGTTCACCTACCTGCATCTCGCTCCGGATCCCCGGCAGACCGAGCTGTTGCTCGCCTCCGGCGCAAGCTGTATCGCCTACGAAACGGTCACCAGCGCGCAGGGCGGCTTGCCCCTGCTGGCGCCCATGAGCGAGGTGGCGGGTCGGATGGCCATTCAGGCCGGCTGTCACAGTCTGGAAAAGGCCCAGGGCGGTAGCGGCACGCTGCTGGGTGGCGTACCCGGTGTCGAACCGGCGAAAGTGCTGGTTCTCGGTGGTGGTGTCGTGGGGGTTAACGCGGCGCGTATGGCGGTGGGCCTGGGTGCCGACGTGACCATCGTCGATCGTTCTATTACGCGGCTGAAAGAGCTCGATACGCTGTTTGAAGGACGTATGAAAACCCTGTATTCAACGCGTGATGCCATAGAGCGACATGCCCTTGAGGCGGACCTCGTGGTGGGTGCGGTCCTTATTCCCGGTGCCGCGGCACCGAAACTCATTACCCGGGAGCAGGTCGCGCGTATGAAGAAAGGATCGGTGCTGGTAGACGTCGCTATCGACCAGGGGGGATGCTTCGAAACCTCCCACGCTACGACGCATGCGGAGCCGGTCTACATTGTTGATGACGTTGTGCACTACTGCGTCGCCAACATGCCCGGGGGTGTCGCGCGCACCTCAACCCTAGCGCTGACCAACGCCACGCTGCCCTACGTGCTGGATCTGGCCAACAAGGGGCTACAAGCGGCCCTGGAGGAAGACCGCTATCTGCGCGATGGCCTCAACGTGCACGCCGGCCAGATTACCCATCCCGCCGTGGCTAACGCGCTGGGTTATGAATACCTGCCGGCCATGCAGGCTTTGGCGTCGGTGTAAGACTCCGGTGTAAGGCGTCTGTGTAGGACGTCTGCGAAGGGCGCCTGTCCCTGGTGCTATGTCAGGCGGCGGTCGCCGCGGCTCGTGCCTTGGCCTCTCGGCGACGGGCATGTAGCACCGGTTCTGTGTAGCCGCTGGGCTGCTCCTTACCCAGGAAGACCAGATCGCAGGCCGCCTGAAAAGCGATGCTGCTAGTGAAGTCCGGGGCCATGGGTTCATAGGCCGGATCGCCGGCGTTCTGTGCGTCGACAACTACCGCCATGCGTTCCAGTGTCTCGCGCAGCTGCACTGCGCTACACAAGCCGTGCGCGAGCCAGTTAGCAAGATGCTGAGAGGATATACGCAGGGTGGCGCGGTCTTCCATAAGGCCCACGTGGTCGATGTCGGGCACCTTTGAGCAGCCCACGCCCTGTTCTACCCAGCGCACTACGTAGCCGAGAATACCCTGCGCGTTGTTGTCCAGTTCTCGCTGGATTTCAGCGCGGCTGAGGCCATCCGCGCCGCGCAGGGGTATGGCGAGAATATCGTCCACAGAGGCCGGTGTTCGTGTGGCCAACTCGCCTTGCACCGCCGCCACATTGACCTCGTGATAGTGCGTTACATGCAGGGTCGCCGCCGTTGGAGAGGGCACCCAGGCGGTACTGGCGCCCGCTTTTGGATGGCCGACCTTGACATCCAGCATAGCGGCCATAAGGTCCGGCATGGCCCACATACCCTTGCCGATCTGCGCGCGTCCGGGTAGACCGCAGGCAAGGCCGACGTCCACGTTGTGGTTTTCGTATGCGTGGATCCAGACCTCTTCCTTCATGGCCCCTTTTGCGGTGATTGCACCGGCGGCCATGCTGGTGTGGATCTCATCGCCGGTTCGATCAAGGAAGCCCGTATTAATGAAGACAACGCGCTCGCTCGCACGCCGGATACACTCCTTGAGGTTCACCGTGGTGCGTCGCTCTTCATCCATAATACCCAGCTTGAGCGTATTACGCGGCATTCCCAGCGCATCTTCGACGCGGTCAAACAGCTTTACCGTGAAGCTCACTTCATCGGGTCCGTGCATCTTGGGTTTGACGATATAGACGCTGCCGCGGCGAGAGTTACGCTGCGTGCCGGTTCTGCGCAGATCGTGCAATGCTATGAGCGAGGTGAACATGGCATCCATTATTCCCTCGGGAATCTCTCGCCCATCGCTGTCGAGAATGGCTTCGTTGCTCATCAGGTGACCCACATTGCGCACAAACAGCAGGCTGCGACCCGCCAGGACCAACTCGGTACCATCGCTACGCTGATAGACGCGATCGGGGTTCAATGTGCGGGTCCGGGTTTGGCCCCCTTTCTGGAAGCGGTCGCTGAGATCACCGCGCATCAGCCCCAGCCAGTTGCCGTAGACGACAGCCTTATCCTTTGCATCAACGGCGGCAACGGAGTCCTCACAGTCCTGGATCGTGGTCAGCGCCGACTCCAGGAGAAGATCCTTGACGCCGGCCTTGTCCCCGGCGCCGATAGGGCTGCGCGGGTCAATCTGTATTTCCACGTGCAGTCCGTTGTTGACCAGCAGGATGGCTTCAGGCGCGCTTGCATCACCGCGGTAGCCGCACAGCTGTGCGCTGTCTGCCAGACTATTGCCGGACCCGTTGCTGAGAGATACCTGCAGGGCACTGCCGCTCAAGCCATAGTTCGTCGCATCGTGGTGGCTGCCCTGCTGCAGGGGAAAGTGCCGATCCATGAAGTCTCTTGCCCAGGCAATCACGCGCGCGCCGCGCACCGGGTTGTAGCCGCCGGCGCGCTCGGCGCCACCGTCTTCGGGGATCACATCGGTGCCGTACAGCGCGTCGTAGAGTGAGCCCCAGCGCGCATTCGTCGCGTTGAGGGCGTAGCGGGCGTTCATGACTGGCACCACCAGCTGCGGTCCGGCCAGTGTGGCCACCTCCGGATCTACATTCTCTGTGCTGATAGTGAAAGCTTCGGGTTCTGGCAGGAGGTAGCCGATGGTCTCCAGAAAAGTGCGGTAGGCGGCGCGATCGTAACCGGCACCGGGATTGGATCGGTGCCAGGCATCGATCTGTTCCTGCAGGTCCTCGCGCCTGGCCAACAGGGCCTCGTTCTCCGGTCGCAGGTCATTTATGATCGCTTCGAGTTCACGCCAGAATTGCGCGGGCTCTATGCCGCTACCCGGGCAGATGTTTTCCTCCAGCAGTTCGGCGATAACGGAGGCCACCTGCAGGCCGCCGCGCGCTACTCTTGCACCCATATCTTGCTCTCCTGTATTTCAAATCCTGCAGACGCGCAGTCTAGTCCCCTGGGTGGAATTCCCCAAGGCTATACATTTATCGCCGTCATTCCTGTGGTGAATTTTGGGTGGGGAGGGCGGCAATTGCCCGCGCTGTATCGACGATCAGTTTGCGCAGCCAGCGATTGCCCGGATTGTGCTGCAGCAGCGGGCTCCAGGCCATCTTGAGTTCCAGAGGAGGGATGCTCATGGGCGGGTCCCGGCGCACCAGGCGCGGATTGTCGCGCTTCAGCAGCGCGGCGCGTGTCGGGAGCGTAACAATGAGGTCATTGTGCTCTGCCAGCG
>JBLIIW010000203.1:0-6729 GCA_047635315.1 Halieaceae bacterium
TCAGGCACTATGAATCTCCGTCTGCCCGCCCATATAGGGCTGCAGCACTTCTGGAACAGCTATGCTGCCGTCGGCGCGCTGGTAATTCTCCATAACGGCAACCAAGGTGCGCCCGACCGCGAGGGCGGAACCATTCAGGGTGTGCAGCAGCTCGGGCCTACCGCTCTCCGGGTTGCGCCAGCGCGCCTGCATGCGGCGCGCCTGATAGTCCCCGAAGCTACTACAGGAGGAAATCTCGCGGTACTTGCCCTGTCCCGGCAACCAGACCTCGAGGTCGTAGGTCTTGCGTGCGGAAAACCCGAGATCACCACCACACAGGATTACCTTCCGATAGGGCAGATGCAGCCGTCGCAGCACTTCCTCCGCCTGTGCGGTGAGTTGCTCCAGGGCCGAGTCCGACTGGTCCGGCTGCACCAGGAAGACCAGTTCAACCTTTTCGAACTGGTGCTGGCGAATCATGCCGCGTGTATCCCGGCCGTAGCTCCCGGCCTCGCTGCGAAAGCACGGGCTGTGGCAGGCGAAGCGGATACCCTCTGCGCCCATCTCCTCTGCGCTAAAAATGCGGTCCCGGGCAATATTGGTAACGGGCACCTCCGCCGTGGGAATGAGGTAGTAGTCCTGCTCTCCTTCCAGGCGAAACAGATCCTCCGCAAACTTGGGCAACTGCCCGGTCCCGCGCAGGGAGTCGCTGTTGACGATGTAAGGCACGTTGAGCTCTGTGCACCCGCGCTCGCGGGTGTGCAGATCCAGCATGAACTGAATTAGCGCCCGGTGCAGCTGAGCCAGTGCGCCGCTGAGTACGGTAAAGCGCGAACCGGTGATTTTACCCGCCAGCTCACTGTCCAACCCGCCGAGTAGTTCACCGATATCCACGTGATCGCGGGCCTCAAAGCTGAACTGAGGCAGATCGCCCCAATGCATCAGCACCGTGTTTTCGGCCTCGCTGTTACCCGGCGGAACCGCCGCGTCAGGAACGTTGGGTACGCCCACCATCAGTGTTTCGATCTCGAGCTGAATGCTGCGTGCGCGCGTTTCCGCGTCCTGCAGGCTGGCGGCGATGGTCTGCAGTGTTTCCTCAACCTTCGCCTTGGCCTCGGCCACACTCATGCCAGCGGAGATCAGTTGCCCGATTTTTTTACTGGCGCTCTTGCGCTCCGCCTGCAGCTGCTGGCTCTCGATATCCGCCGCCTTGCGACGCGCATCGAGATCCTCAAAGGCACCCACATCGAACTGAAAACCGCGCAGGCTGAGTGCCTCGGCCACGGCCGTGGGGTTTTTCCGGACTTCCCTGATATCCAACATTGTCTGTCTACAATCCCGTTATTGTGTGTGCTAGCCCAGCAGGCTTCGCGTTAGCAGTACACCGGCCAGAGCCGCGCCAATGCAGCAGACTGCACTGCCAACGGCGTAGGCCAGCGCATAGGCGGACTCACCCTGCAGCCACAGCTCCACGGTCTCCAGGGAGAACGTGGAAAATGTGGTGAAGGCGCCCAAAAAGCCCACCATCAGCACGCTCCGCCAGTCCGGATGCAGCACTGAGCGTTCCAGCAGCACGAACACTACACCGATGAGCAGGGACCCGCCCGCATTGACCAGCAGTGTCCCCAGCGGCCAGGCCGCGCCCCACAGTACAGTTACCCGCGATGACAGCAGGTAGCGCGCAACGGCGCCAAGAGCGCCGCCGAAGGCGATAAACAACAGCTGCAGCATGTGTGACCGGCCGTAGAAAAGCGCGGATTGTAAAGCCTTTGGAGGGGTGCGTTAAGAGAGGCTCAGTAACGCTTGCGCCCTGCCCCCTCGTCGCGCGTGCGTAATTCGTCCAATCGCGCCTTGATACGGCCCTCAAAACCGCGATTAGAAGGCTTGTAGAACCGCGTATCGCGCAGCGCCTCCGGGAAGTAATTCTCCCCCGGCGCGTACGCATCAGGCTCATCGTGCGCATAGCGGTAATCGGCCCCATGACCCTCGCTCTTGGCGAGGGAGGTCGGTGCATTGCGCAAATGCACGGGCACCTCCAGGGAACCGCCCTCTGCCACAAGCTGCTGCGCTTCCTTGAAAGCCCGGTACACAGCGTTACTTTTGGGCACCGCGGCGAGATAGAGAATGGCCTGGGCCAGAGTGAGCTCCCCTTCCGGACTGCCAAGACGCTCAAGGGTCTGCCAGGCATCGAGGGCCACAGCAAGGGCCCTCGGATCCGCGTTGCCGATATCCTCACTGGCCATACGGATTACTCGCCGGGCGATGTACAGCGGGTCGCAGCCGCCGTCCAACATCCGGCAGTACCAGTAGAGCGCGGCATCCGGGGAACTGCCGCGCACCGCCTTATGCAGCGCAGAAATTTGGTCGTAGAAGCTGTCCCCGCCCTTATCAAAGCGCCGCAGGGAACCCTGCAGGGTTTCTGCAACGATTGTCTCAGTCACCACGCCATCCGGCGCAAGACTGGCACACAGTTCCAGAAGGTTGAGCGCTCGCCTGGCGTCACCATCGGCAGCCCGCGCCAACCTTTCCCGGCTTATCGCGTCGAGTGTCACGCCCGCCGATGACTCCGCACGTCGAATGATTTCGGCCAGCTCATCTTCCTCGAGACTTCGCAGGCGATAGACGCGGGCCCGGGAAAGCAGTGCGGCGTTGAGCTCGAAGGCCGGATTCTCCGTGGTCGCGCCGATCAGGGTGAGGGTGCCATTTTCCACAAAGGGCAGGAACGCATCCTGCTGCGCCCGGTTGAAACGATGCACCTCGTCCACGAAAAGCACGCATTGCCGGCCCGCGGCGCGCTCGTTCTGGCCCAGAGCAACAGCTTCTCGAATAGCTTTGACGCCGTCCATCACTGCTGACATCTTCAGCATACGGGCGGCAGTCGCAGAACAGAGCAGCTGCGCCAGCGTGGTCTTGCCGACACCGGGCGGCCCCCAGAGGATCATGGAATGCAGCGCTTCTCCCGCCAGACAGCGCTGCAGCGGCTTGCCGGCCGCCAGCAGATGAACCTGCCCGACGAAGCTCGCGGGCTGCAACGGTCGCTGGGACGCGGCCAAGGGTTCACGGGGCGGGGAAGCTGGCGGAAAAAGATCAGTGTCCATTGCTACAGCCGCGGAAGCGCTTCAAAACTCCCTATTGTGAAATACGTCGACGCCCTCCGGCGGTTCGAAGAAGAAATCATCGGGCACCAGTGGCGTATTACCCAGCTCTGGGGTCAGCGCCAGCTGGATAGCCTGACCACTTCGGTCACGAATCTTCATGGCGACAATCTCTCCGGCAGACCAGGTCAGTTCTACGGATGAAAAACCGGCCTGCGGATAATTGGGGATTAATCTAAAGATCGCCTCATCGAGCTGCTCTACGCTGAAACGCTCGCGCAGACTGGCCGTATCGCCGCCCAGTAGCTCCAGGGGAGTGAAGTCGCTCCCGCCCCCGGTGTCGCGACGACTGGCCGTAGCGAGATCAACATCGTAGTGCCACAGCTCATCGCCGGCGACGAATATCTGCTGACGGTCCGGGCTCTCTATCTCCCAGCGAAAGTAACCGGGGCGCAGCACTGCATAGCGACCGCTACTGCGCTCGATAAGATCGCCCTCTTCACTGTGCATTTCCTGCACGAAGCGTCCACTGGCTTGCTCCTGGGCGGCCAGGAGAGCCCAGAGCGCAGGTTCGCTGCCAGCCGAGGGCGTATCGCTGGCCACGGAGACGGACAGCAGCCCCCCGGCGAGCACGGCGCAGAGTCCCAGGAGGGCGACCCGCAGGCGGGCTCCGAAGGATCCTCTCCCGCGCGGCTGTCCGGCGCTACTCAATTCGCTCCCCCGCCTTTTCAGCCAAGCATTTATCCCTAAGTCTGGTCTGCACAACTATCAAATTCTCCAGTCATCTGCGCACAACCCCACGCAGGATGCGCCGGGCGTATCGAGAAACATCAATCTTCCATCGGCGGTGGCGCCAGCACTTCGCGCTGACCATTGGTCCCCATCTCGGTAACCACACCGGCGGCTTCCATAGCTTCGATGAGCCGAGCGGCCCGGTTGTAGCCAACGCGCAGCTTGCGCTGCACGCTGGAAATGGATGCCCGACGACTCTTCGCGACATAGTGCACCGCTTCATCATAGAGCACATCGCTTTCTTCATCGCTCTCGCCCGACCCGGACTGCAATTCGCCGGCGGTAACCGGTGTTGCGCTGCCCTCGTCGAGCAGACTGTCGATATACGCTGGCTGACCGCGTCGCTTCCAGTCTGCTACGACCCGGTGCACTTCATCGTCAGAAACAAAGGCGCCGTGCACCCGGTTGGGAAGTCCGCTGCCCGGCGGCATATACAGCATGTCGCCGTGCCCGAGGAGTTGCTCCGCCCCACCCTGATCCAGAATCGTGCGCGAATCGACCTTGGAGCTGACCTGGAATGCGATGCGCGTGGGAATATTGGCTTTGATCAACCCGGTGATGACATCTACCGACGGCCTTTGCGTCGCCAGAATGAGGTGTATGCCCGCGGCCCGCGCTTTCTGCGCAATGCGCGCAATCAATTGCTCAACTTTTTTACCGACAATCATCATCATGTCGGCAAACTCGTCGACCACCACGACGATAGACGGAAGCGCTTCAAGCGCCGGGCAGACCTGCTCCTCTACGGGCGTCATAGTCAGGGGGTCCGGTTTCCAGATCGGGTCGTCAATGCTAGTGCCGGCCTTGCTGGCTTCGCTGATCTTGCGGTTATAGCCAGCGAGGTTTCGAACACCCATGGCGGCCATCAGCTTGTAGCGGCGCTCCATCTCGGCCACGCACCAGCGCAGCCCATTGGCGGCGTCTTTCATATCTGTGATCACCGGCGTCAGCAAGTGCGGAATCCCGTCATAAACCGACAGTTCGAGCATTTTCGGGTCTACCAGAATCATGCGCACGTCAGCAGGTGTAGATTTGTAAAGCAGGCTGACGAGCATGGCATTAACACCGACGGACTTACCCGATCCAGTAGTGCCGGCTACCAGCAGGTGGGGCATCTTCGACAGATCGGCCACGATAGGCTGTCCTGATATATCGTGACCCAGAGCAAGGGTCAGCGGGGAACGCGAGTTATCGAAAGCGCGCGAAGACAGGACCTCCCGAAAGTTGACGATCTCCCGGTCCTCGTTGGGTATTTCAATACCGACTACGCTCTTGCCGGGAATGACCTCTACAACGCGCACCGAAATGACCGCGAGTGAACGGGCCAGGTCCTTCGCCAGATTGGAAATTCGCGACACCTTGACCCCTGCCGCTGGCTGTATTTCGAAGCGCGTGATGACCGGTCCCGGATACACCGCCGTGACTTCGGCGCTGATACCGAAATCAGCCAGCTTGAGTTCAAGCAGTTTGGAGAGTTTCTCCAGGGCTTCCTTGGAGTAGCCGCGATTCGGGTCCCGAGAAGCCGGATCCAGAAGTTCCAGCGGTGGCAGCTCGCCCGTCACCGGCACGTCAAACAACGGCACCTGTTTTTCTTTCTCGACGCGTTCGGAACTCTCCGGCGGTGGCTTCAGAGGCTTGATCTTGGGTGGTTTACGCTTCTTTTCCTTCTCAACATGTTGGTCGATCACTTGCCGCCGCGCCTCCAGCTGTTTCACGCGCTTGCGACGGTCTCGTTGCTCATCCCACAGGCGCAGCAGCTGCCGCCGGGCATCGCTCGCCCCCTGCAGCGCCAACGCTCCCAGACGGTCCATCAGTCGCAGCCAACTCAGATCAATAAATATCGTCATACCGAACAGAAATACCGCAACCAGGATAAGGCGCCCGCCAAAGGCGCTGAAGGCATCAGTAACGACGGTTCCCAGAGCCTGTCCTACAATGCCACCCGCACCCTGTGGAAGCTGGCCCTGGGCGCCCAAATTGAGATAGGCGATCGCCGTACCCGAGGCCATCACCAGCATCAGGCCGAGTACCCGAATGCTGAGCGTCGCGCTGGAGAATGCGCGGGCCCCCGCCCGGTCCGCAAACAACAGGGCCGCCCGGTAGGCCAGCATCAGGGGGAACAGGTAGGCGAGGTAACCAACGCCGGAAAAGCACAAATCTGCCAGCCACGCTCCCGTGGGGCCACCCAGATTGTCTATGGCGCCGCGATCGCCTGTGGCCGACCAGCCCGGGTCGGCGCTGGAGTAGCTCAGCAGGCTGATAAGCAAATAGGCACAGGCTGCCGCTACGGCGATAAGCAGGCCCTCGCGAACTCGCGGGGAGCCCGCCACCGGTTCCTGTTGTGTCCGCTGACGCGCCATCAACCTGCTTCCTGTCGCCGCTTATGCACTAATGTTCCATGCGCGAGCCTCGCTACCCGTCGCCCGCGCCATCCAGATGCCCTCAATCGGCCTGGTGCGGCGCGGCCCCAAGAGGCAATAATCGCTATATTTCCTATTTTATTCAATAGCTTAAAGTTATTTCCTGATTTTAATTTGATCTTTGCGGCGACATTCGTGTTGCATTAGTATTAGCGCCCTTTATATCTGAGACCTCACAGCCATGGCCGACGTTCAACATCACAAGCTGATCATACTGGGTTCGGGCCCCGCAGGTTACACGGCGGCGGTCTATGCGGCGCGGGCCAACCTAGATCCGGTCATCATCACCGGCATGCAGCAGGGCGGGCAGCTGACCACCACGACGGAAGTGGAAAATTGGCCGGGGGGTTCTGCCGATCTCCAGGGGCCGGCTCTCATGCAGGAGATGCTGGAGCATGTAGAGCGCTTTGGGACGCAGGTGATTCTGGACCATATCGAGGAAG
>JBLIIW010000204.1:0-6664 GCA_047635315.1 Halieaceae bacterium
GCTAGTCGCTCCCCTGCGCAAACTGTGTCGATGCATCGGCGAAGTACGCGCTACCGGAACGCGAGGCCACCAGGCGGATCCGCTGCGTCGGGGACGGCGGTGAGGCAAGTGTCAGGTGCCAAACCAGGCCCTGTCCATCGCCGGGCCGCATGGCGCGAGGACCCGGATCAAGCGCGGTCTCTCCCACCGATGCCAGCACAGACTCCAGTCGGTGAGACGAGCTCAACTGCATACCGGGGCCGACGTCTTCCGTAATGCGTATGGTCAGTTTGAGATCGTTGTTCTGTAGATCGCACTGGCCACTGGCGTAGCGGCAATTACTTTTTTCAATGAGAGGATAAGCTTCCCCGGCGACCGCCGGCTGTGGCTGCTCCCCCAATAGATGTCCCACGGCGAACCAGGCCAGTATCGCCAGCACGGGCGCGATGAGCAGCGCCAGAACTACATGCCAATTTTTAAACATTTCCCGTCATCCTCGCGATGGCATCTGCTGTGCCAGTGTCCCATAACAAGCCGCGGTCCCTTGAGGAGCCGCGATTCCATAAGAAAAAGGGAGGCCACAACAAGATGGCCTCCCCCTGGACTAACTGACCTGGCTCAGTGGTCCAAAGCCGCCTTCGCCCCCGCGGGTATGCGGATGTTCTCGACCATCTCCCGCACGCTCTCCGGAGGCGCTGCCGTGACCCGTGAGACCGCGATGGCAACAGAAAAGTTAACCAGGGCCCCCACCACACCAAAGGCGTTGGGCTCGATACCCAGGAACCAGTTGGGCGGCATGTCACCGAGAAACGAGGTCGAGGCAATAAACATAATGCCCTTGTGCTGGAATACGTAGAACAACGTGATACCAATACCGGCCAACATCCCGGCAATTGCACCTTCTTTGTTGATGCGCTTGCTGAAAATCCCCATCATCAACACCGGGAAGATCGACGATGCCGCCAGGCCGAAGGCCAGAGCCACCGTGCCCGCCGCGAAATCCGGTGGATTAAAGCCCAGATACCCGGCACCGGCAATCGCCAGGGCCATAGCCACCCGACTCGCACGCAGTTCCTGCTTCTCGGTGATGTCGGGCCTGATCATACCCTTGAGCAGATCGTGGGAAATAGCCGAGGCAATAGCCAGCAGCAGACCTGCGGCCGTCGACAGTGCCGCTGCAAGTCCTCCGGCCGCTACCAGGGCGATCACCCAGTTAGGCAGTTGGGCGATCTCTGGATTGGCCAGCACCATGATATCCAGATCAACCTTAACCAGCTCATTGGTCTCCGCATCAGCGCTGTACTGCATGAGCCCATCTTCATTCTTGTCTTCAAAAGCCAGTAGGCCCGTGGTCTCCCAGTTCTTGAACCACTGAGGGCGTTCATCGTATGCGAGATAATTACCGGGCTCCGGCTCAATGGTCTGCATCAGGTTCAGGCGCGCCATAGCTGCGACAGCCGGAGCTGTAGTGTAGAGAATGGCAATGAATATGAGGGCCCAGCCCGCAGAAGAACGCGCATCGCGTACCCGTGGCACGGTGAAGAAACGAATGATGACGTGCGGAAGCCCGGCGGTACCGATCATCAACGAGGCCGTGTAGGCAAACATATTCAGCCCGGATAATCGGAAGTCCGTTGTGTACTCGTTGAATCCCAAATCCATTACCACCTGATCCAGCTTATCAAGCAGAAAGGTGTCTGTACCCAGCAGCGTACTACCCAGTCCCAGCTGCGGTATCGGGTTACCTGTCAGTTGCAGACTGATAAATACCGCCGGAATGGTATAGGCCAGGATCAGGACGCAATACTGGGCGATCTGCGTGTAGGTAATGCCTTTCATACCGCCGAGCACCGAGTAAAAGAACACAATGCACATGCCGACCAGTAGCCCGGTGTTGTACTCCACTTCCAGGAACCGTGAGAAAGCCACGCCAATGCCCTTCATCTGTCCGATTACATAGGTGACCGAACAGATTATCAGGCAAACCACCGCCACCGCGCGAGCGGTTTTGGAGTAGAAGCGGTCTCCGATGAACTCCGGCACCGTGAACTTCCCGTACTTGCGCAGGTAGGGCGCGAGCAACATGGCGAGAATCACGAAACCACCGGTCCAGCCCATCAGGAACACCGACCCGCCATAGCCCATGACCGAAATCAAACCGGCCATACCAATAAACGAGGCAGCCGACATCCAATCCGCTGCGGTGGCCATGCCATTGGCAATCGGGTGTATCCCGCCGCCAGCAACATAGAATTCCTTGGTGGTTCCTGCCCGCGCCCAGATGGCGATCCCGATATACAGGGAGAAGGTAAAGCCAACAAAAATATACGTTAGTGTTTGCAGTTCCATAAGCGGTTCCCCCTAGTCTTCTTCAACGTCGAACTCACGATCCAGTGCGGCCATACGCGAGCGGTAAATGAAAATCAGCAGGACAAACACATAGATTGAGCCTTGCTGGGCAAACCAGAAGCCGAGTTTGTAACCCCCGATCTGGACCTGATTGAGAATATCGAACAGCATGATTCCGCAGCCGTAGCTGACGATAAACCAAACCACCAGCAGCTTGACCATCAGCGACACATTGCGCTTCCAGTACGCCTTGGCTTGCTCTTCTGTCATTTTTGTAGACACTTCACACCTCCCTGGTGCTCTTATATTGTTCTATGAGAATAGGTGAACGAGCGATAAGCCTATGTTATCTGAGCCTTGCTATGGGCCGCTTAAAACGCATACTTCGCAGCAAACTGCAGGCGATACATATCGCCATCCTGGCCGTCTTCCAGTTCCTTCAGGCCTTACATGATTTCGCCACCGAGTTGCAGCTTGGGTGCTGGCAGAAAATTCAGGTTCGCATGCATCGAGCGATAGGATTTGGCCAGACCGCCGGTCGCTGCAAAATCTTCCAAGCTTGAATTATCCGCCTCTGATGCGGAAAGCGAGTAATTGCTGCGCCAGCGAGGTGACCAGTAATGTCGGTAGGCGATAAATCCATCCATCTGGTCGATGGTTTCAATATTGCCGCTGCCATCTATATAGCCGTCATTAAAGGCATTCAATCCCATATAACGACCCAGGGCATCCCCATAGCTGAGCATGAAGCGCAAATCGTCCTCGCCTAAACTCCACTTGCCGGCAAAAGACAATCCGTAACCGAACTGCTCGTCGCTGGCGCCTTCCGTATTGGGATCGGGTCTCTCTTCGTAGCTGAGCTGGCAACCAATAGCGGCGACGGACCAGTTCAGGTTAGCACTCCCGCCATTGTAGCGAGCGACAATATCCGGGATCACTTCCCCATCGTCGATGCGCGATCCGCCCTGCGGCAGGTTGACCCGCGTTGTCTGATTCTCCAGTGCGAGCTGCAGCGGACCATTAGTCCAGCGCACCATGGGCTGCCGTTCAAAAACCGTACCAACGGGTCCAACAAAGTCCAGGAGATCCGGGAGTGCCCCGATGTTGAAGAACGTGGACCAGGCTTGGCCCGCCAGCAGGTTTTGATAGGGCGCATAGCCCCACTGCAAAAACGCGATGTCTTGGCGTGGATGTTGGTACTGCTGTTTGCTGCAGATCATCAGCGGCACCGCGACCTCATTGGTGGGCATAATTGCCAGGCTGACCGTGGCTACAATCACCATCCCGGTCGCGGCGGATATCCCGCCAACAAAGGCGATCAGGGATATCCATTGCTGGTCGAGAACCGAGGGAATCCACTACACATAAATATCCGGACTGATCGGGCCGCCCAGAGAAAGAGCCGACAAATAGTTTCCCGCAAGGCTGACAGGGACCGTCATCACCATAAAAACCAGCAGACATACGGGTAGTAGCCAGCGCGACAGGCGTGTGTCGGTATCTTCCTGGGCTTCCACCACCAGTACGTGGAACTGTCGCGGAAGACAGAAAATTGCGCAGGCAGCAATCAGTGTCCGCGCAAAAAAATCAGCGGACAGCTCGATGCCGCCCAAGGGCTGCAGCGGCGAGGCGAGCGCTGAGCTGATATCAGGCTGCCTGAGATAAATGAGAGCGAGCAATGCCACAAAGAGGAAGGCGATCAGCTTGACCACCGACTCCAACGCCACGGCCGTCATCATCCCCTGATGCCGCTCGCGCCCGTCCATGCGCCGGGCCCCGAAAAAGAGGGTAAACACCGCCAGCAGGATCGCTATGGTGAGACCGGAATCAGCGCGTAACAGCGTGTTTTGCGGATCCTGGCCGGCGACCACTAGCCAGGCCTGGATGAGGGCGCGAAACTGTAACGCTATGTAAGATAGTACGGACGCAGCCGCCACCAGCGTCACCAGCGTCACCAGCGTCACCAGCGTCACCAGCGTCACCAGCATCGACAATCCCTGCCGTTTACCAAACCGGGCGCCGAGGTAATCAGCGATAGAGGTAACCCGGTGGCGCGTACCCAGAAGCCTGAGCCGGCGCAACATCGGCCAGGCGAAAAGAAAAACCAGAATCGGCCCCAGATAGATCGGCGCGTGGCTCCAGGGCGAGACGGAGGCGCTGCCAACAGCGCCATAGAAGGTCCAGGCGCTGCAATACACAGTCAGAGTCAGCGCGTACACCAGCCCGCGCCAACGCGGAGAGCGGCGAACCTGCGTATCGCTGCGCCGATCGACATACCATGCCACGGCGAACAATTCGCATACGTAGAGCAACGCGAGGTTGAGGAAGTACGATGGCGAACTCATAGCCGCATGGCCCTGAGTCTCTTTCCATTACAAATCAGAACTTTAGCACAGCTCGCCGAAGTACCATGAGAAGTGCCATGCGCGATGCTCCGGGCAGCGACTGGCTGCGGTGGGCAGACTTCAGCCCTTGCTGCGGCGCTCCCGGACGGCGGCGGCGAGCTCGCCCAGCACCTGCGTGCTGCTGTCCCAGTTGATGCAGGCATCGGTAATACTCTGGCCGTAGACCAACGGCTGTCCCGGCACCACGTTCTGTCGCCCTTCCACCAGATTGCTTTCGATCATGACCCCGAAAATACCGCGGCTGCCACGGGCAACCTGCGTCGCGATATCACGGACTACATCAATCTGCCGGGCCGGGATTTTACGGCTATTGGAGTGACTCGCATCAATCATGATGCGCACCGGCAGCCCGGATTTGCTCAGCATAGCGCTGGCATCATCCACAGAGAACATATCGTAATTAGGATGCTTGCCGCCACGCAGGATAATGTGACAGTCGCCGTTACCGGCCGTGTGGAATATGGCAGAGTTCCCCTGCTTGGTAACAGAGAGAAAGCGATGCGGCTGCGACGCCGAATTGATGGCGTCGATGGCAACCTGAATATCGCCGTCGGTCGCGTTCTTGAATCCGACCGGACAGGAAAGCCCGGAAGCGAGTTCCCGGTGCGTCTGGCTCTCGGTAGTGCGGGCACCGATAGCGCCCCAGGACACTAGATCCGCAACATACTGCGGACTGATCAAATCGAGATATTCTGTGCCGGCTGGCAAGCCCATTTCCGCAAGATCCGCCAATAGCTGCCGCGCGCGGTGCAGGCCCTTGTTGATCAGAAACGTATCGTTGAGATCCGGATCGTTGATCAGGCCTTTCCAACCCACGGTCGTGCGCGGCTTTTCAAAATACACGCGCATCACGATCTGCAGGTCATCACTATGCCGGGTGGCGAGATCGCGCAGGCCCTCAGCGTACTCGCGAGCTGCGGCGGGATCGTGAATTGAGCAGGGTCCCACCACCACCAGCAGACGATCGTCTTCGCCCTTGAGAATCTCGGAGATGGCGCGACGTGCACCTGAAACCGTCTGCGCCGCCGTGTCAGAAAGGGGAATGTCCCCTACAAGAGACTCGGGGGACACCAGTTCGGTGGTTTTCTGTATACGCAGATCGTCGGTAACGGAGGGCATAGGATATCTTTTAGTGGATGCTGGAATTTTCCGGCGCGCACTATAGCATCGGCCGCGGCTCTGCGCTAAGCCCCATGGATCAGCAGCCAGCAGCGATGGCAGGATCAGGCGCCCCAGAGATTCCGGAGAGCCCATGACAGCCATTCCTGATGATCAGGAATGCCCGTCCATTGGGCGCCTGGATGATCGGCAAGTCGAACCGTTTCCGCGCGGCGGCGACCAGCAAGCACAGGGCCGCAGACTACTATGCTCTGCAACGTCTGATTCCCAAACACGGAATGTCCATGTCCGATCTTCGCTCTCTCATACTTGGGGTCGCAGCCGCACCGCTGCTACTCAGCTTCACTCTGGTGCATGCCACTAAGCACGCCGAAAGCGAAGCGAAGCCAGAGCCGATCCCTGCACCCACAGAATTTATCACCGAGCACCGCGGGGTATTTAACGGCCGCAGCCTCAGTTACACGGCGCGAGCCGGAGAGACCTATATCCAGGACGCGGAGGGAAAACCCAGCGCGAGCATATTCAACTTCGACTACCTGGCCCTGGACGACGGCAAACCACGGCCGGTTACCTTCCTCTGGAATGGCGGCCCCGGCTCAGACTCCCTGTGGCTGCATATGGGTAGCCTGGGTCCCAAGCGGGTGGTAGTGCCAAGCAACGCAGAGCACGCGGGCGCGCCGCCCTAGCCGATCATTGACGCGCCGGAAACTATCCTGGAGGTCACGGATCTGGTATTCATCGATCCTCTGGGCACGGGTTATTCGCGAGCCCTGGGTGAACACGAGGGAAAAGAGTTCTGGGGGCTGAGCGAA
>JBLIIW010000205.1:0-6616 GCA_047635315.1 Halieaceae bacterium
GCGTGTGATGTGCAGGTCTGTGTTTACCCCGAAACAGATCCACCCGATTACATGCACGGTAGGCTCGAGGGTCACGAGTATGTGAATGTACCCAGTTTTGATCACATCGTACGAGTCGACTAGCTCGAAGAATCGGCTGATATGAATAAGAGCGTAATGAGGGTCCTGCAACATGCCTCCTTCGGCGAACCAGCCGAAGTGCTGGAAATCGTCGAGCTGCCAATCCCAGAGCCTAGGCCGAACGAAGCGGTGATCGAAATCGAAGCCGCCTCAATCCATGCGGGTGACCTCAAGAACATTGCGGGCGAGAAAATCATGCTTCGCAATGTCGAAAAAGGAGGAGATAACCTGACCGTCGAGCTGCCTCAGGTACCAGGTATTGAGGGCATAGGCAGAATTATCGCCGCGGGAAGCTCTGCCACCCGCTACGTTGTCGGGGATCGCGTATTGCTGCCATGGCAATGCGGCTCCTGGCGCTCGCACATTTGTGTTCCGGAAGAGACGCTAATGCCCGCTCCATCTGATGGAAGCGCCGTGCAACTGGCCCTGATGGTTAATGCGTTCACCGCTTACTTCGCCATTACCGATCTTGCTGACCTGCAGCCAGGAGACTGGTTCGTACAAAACGCGGCCAATTCCAATGTCGGGCAGATTTTAATTCGTTTGGCTCACGCCCGGGGAATCCGTACGGTGAATATCGTTCGCCGGATTGAGCTGGTGGACGAACTTAAGGCGATCGGGGCGGACGTAGTATTGCTAGATAGTCCCGACCTACTCGAGAGATTAAGAGCAGAAGTCGGTGATGCACCATTGATGATCGGCCTTGACAGCATAAGCGGCGACGCCACCGGGCATCTCGCAGCGTGCTTAACGGACGGAGCGACTATCGCCAACATGGGGACAATGTCAGGCGAGCCCTGCCATATGCCAATGTGGATACTCCATTACAAACGTATCGCGCTGGTTGGTTATTACGCGGGCCACAACATCGCGGCCCGAACGCCCGAAGCACAAGGCGCGATTATTGCCGAACTCGCTGCAGGCATCTCGGCAGGAAATTTACAGGCCAAAGTGGCCGGAGAATATCCTTTGGAAGAATTCAAAGACGCTGTGCGACACGCGGCACTGTCTGGAAAATCGCGTGACGGAAAAGTTGTCTTCGTCATCAATAAGTAGAGGGGAGATTGGGGCAATGACAGATAAAGTGTGGCAGACCCGATCATGCTTGTAGGACAGGATCTCTTTGTACTTTTTTTTGACCCACCCCCGGCGCTCGAAGAACTGCTGGTGGATAAGGACTGTCCTCGAACGGGGCCAGCAGTGCTCTTGTTTGCCGATTCAATAAATCTTGACGAATGGGCGGCGGAGCCCAGGGAGCCGCAGAAGTCTCTGTGGACCGAGGTCGCGATTGGGTACTCCTGCGACTTCGACGGCGCTCCTGCCACGGCATTCCACTATCCGTGGTTAAAGCTCTCTAGGGCCTATGGTGATCCTTTGATTCCCCTAGCCAAAGTTGAGATGAGCCGATTTCACAGCGCGTGCCCCGACTACGATGCTCCAATGGAGGGACGCCGCTGTGAAGCGACCGCAAGCACTCTTACGGGCGACCTTATAGCCAATCTTGAGATCCGGCTTCAGCAACCGGCATCTGAAACCATACCCGCCGGCCTGATGAGGTGGGTGAATCGAATCAGCTACCCCGATGTAACTCACCCAGGAGAGTCCATGCAGCTCGGCATGAGTCTTGTCTGGGCTGAAGAACTTGAGCTCTCGGAGCTATGGACTGGAGAGGCGACAGCGAATTTCGGTATCGGTATGGGGTGGACTGGCACCGCCAATGGGCATGGTTGGAAGTTCGGAGCGAAATACCGTTTGACCACCGCGGATTCGAACGCTGTATGACAACACAAATATCCAGAGACCAAATCGGCGTAGAGAAGTCTACGGTCGGCGAGACCTTGCTTGTAGCAACTTGCCGTCTCGAGGCGGGGCAAGCGAAAGCTCTTTTGCCCCCTCCGCTTGAGCCTGTTCGCGACGAGGCCTATTTCTATCTCGTCTGGGCCACCTTCCATACGAATGTATTGCCTCTGGGCCAACGGTCTTTTTACGAGGCCAATATTTCCTTGCCCTGCCTTGGGCCGGAGGGGGAAGGAACGTGGTTCTATAAGGCGTATTTCCCCGGCCGACACATGGTGCTACACGCAAACCTCTCAGGGTGGTCTGGAGAAGAAGCTGAGGTCGCAATAGGCCGCGTACCACTGTCGATTCAGCAGTTTGTCTGGCCTCCCAGTCAACCCGTTGGCGGCTGGGCGGGATTTCAGGGCCGCCGTCACTTTGAGATGGATGTCACCGTGTCCCACGACGTCGCCCTCGCTGAAACCCCACTTGCCCATTTCAACAAAGTCTACGGCGTTCGCAATTTTTCTGGTGAGCGCGACGTAACACTCGAGGAGCACCACGGTGAAGACGTGATTGCACGGGCCATGCAAGGAAGCTGTCGCCTGGATCTGAGCAAAGAACTACGCGAAAAACTGCAGGTCAGGGAAGTCGGCGAAGGCTATCTATTAGAACTGGGGATCGTCCTCGGTAAATCCCGGCGCGTTGGGTGAACTTAGCTCCCAACCATAGGAAGGAGATACCACACAATGTCAATCTGGCTTAAAAGTAGCGACTTTGAAGACGGAGACAAGCTTGGCTCCCAGCATGTTCTGTCCAGTGACTATGGGTTTGGATGTGATGGTGGGAATCTATCTCCCCAATTGAATTGGGGCGGCGCAGGATCCGACGATATCAAAAGCTGGGCAATAACCTGCTTTGATCCGGACGCCCCGACCGGGTGTGGCTTTTGGCACTGGCTGATACTAAACATACCGCCCAACGTAGACAAATTGGCGCGAGGCGCCGGTTCGGTCGATAGCGAACTCCTGCCTCAGGGCGCGATTCAAATGCGAACGGATTTTGGCGCGCCGGGTTATGGCGGACCTTGCCCACCGGAGGGCTCCTCCATCCATCGATATGTATTTACCTTGCATGCACTTAAGGTCAGCGAACTTCCTGTACCAAATGAAGCGACCGCCGCCGTAGTCAGTGCGAATCTAACTTGGAATCGCTTAGCAAGGGCGGATCTAATTGCGGTTTTCCGCAGGTAAGGCATTAACGACTTGAGATTGCTTCTGGAGCTGAATGAAATCCAATCGAGAAGCGAATTGCTCGTATTTGCACCCACCCTAGATGACGAGGAATCTACTATGACTAATTTTTCAGATTCAAATCGGGCGACATTCGCTTCACTTGTTGCGAAGCCATTGTCACTGGCAGTCGCGGTCGTTGTAGCTTCAGAAGCACAATATGCAAGTGCAGAGGGCCTTCAGCTGGAAGAAGTACTCGTTACTGCGCAAAGGAAAGAAGAGTCCCTGCAAACCACGCCGGTAAGTATTTCAGCGTTTTCAAAAGACGAAGTGGACTTGATGGTGACCGTAAACGACGTGATTCTCGCAACACCGAATCTTGCAGGAGGACGTCAAATTGCAAACTCAATGGCAACAACCTATTTTCTTCGCGGTGTGGGGCAAGACGATGCGAACACACTCGCAGACCCCGCTGTGGGATTTTATGTAGATGACATCTACTTCGCACGTCAGGTCGCGAACAACTCCTACCTGTATGACATAGAACGCATTGAGGTTCTGCGCGGCCCGCAGGGTATTCTATATGGACGCAATACCACAGGCGGTGCAGTAAAGGTTGTCACTGTGAAGCCAGACAACACGTTCGCAGCCAATGGGGAGTTTGCCGTTGGGAACTACAGCAACCAGGAATTTCGTGGGTCAATCAACGTCCCCATAGCTGACGGCTTTTATTCTCGAATTTCCGCCTATTCTCAAAAGCGGGACGGTTTCATTGACAATATCACGCTTGGAGAAGACAGCGACGACGTTGATAACTGGGGCGCTCGACTGGCATTACGAATTGAAGGTGGCGATGCACTTACGGTCGATTTTACAGCGTCCATCCAGAACTCGGATACGTCTGGAACAACTTCAAGTAACCTCTTGCGTCCGGAGACAGGCCAAGACCTTTTTGTGACTGAAAGTGGGTTCGAGAATCCTTACAACCGTGTACAGGAGGTGCGCGCTGATGCGACCGCAACCTATGTGGGATCGGCCTTTACGTTTAAGTCGATTACAGCCTACGCGGAAACCGAGTGGGACTTTTCTCTGGACTTTGGTGGCTCTCCGCTTCCCATATTTGTTCTTGCAAACGACATAACCTCGCGTCAGTTTAGCCAGGAATTTAATCTTAGCTCGACGATTATGGATGGGCGGCTGGACCTGACTGGAGGCCTGTTCGCCTTTACGGAAACAAGCGACAACGGCGAGCTGAGCAGCTTATTCGGTGCTACAGTAGAGCTCTTCAAAGAATATGAGCACACGACCAACGCCTATGCACTGTACGGACAGGCCGTGTATCGGCTCACAGAGCGCCTGGGACTTACCTTCGGCCTTCGCGCAACTCGGGAAGACAGGAAGATATCATCGATAACCCAGTTTCTGGGAAATCCATTAACCGGGGACGCTACCCCCCTCTGGAATGCAACGACTCTCGAGAGCCTTGGTATTCCAACACAGTTTGATCAGGACGATATTTCACCGAAGGTCGGGTTTCAGTATGAGTTTAGCGAAGATATCTTCTTCTTCGGTAGTTACACAGAAGGCTTCAAGAGTGCCAGCTGGAACCAGCGTGCAAGCGCGCCGGCAGATTTCAAACCCTTCAAGCCCGAAACGGTCCAGGCTTATGAAATCGGCGTTAAGTCCTTTCTCTTTGATCGACGAATGTCACTGAATGTATCGGCGTTCCTGAACCAATATGATGACTTTATCGTCAATCAGATCAACTCGGATACGGGCGAATTCATTACCACCAACGCTGCAGAGGTTGAGGTCAAGGGCCTCGAAATTGAGACATCAATCAGGCTGCTGGATAACTTGGACCTCATCGCCTCAGTAGGAGTTATGGATGGGGAGTACACCGCGCTTGATCCCGGCGTGCCCTTTACGACTGCCAACGACCCCAAGTTTGTTCCCGATCTGACTGCTAACATCGCGCTGCGTTACGGTGTGTGGTCGGGACCGGCGGGCTCGCTTGACCTGAATGCTGATTTCTACTATTCCGATCGCTACTATGTCGGTCTTCAAAACTTCGAGTCGGAGCACGCTCCGAAAATCGAGATATTCAATCTTAGTCTGGTGTACGCAGTGGGAGTTGACCGCAACTGGAAGATTACCGCATTTTGCCGAAACTGCAGCGACGAGGACTATTTTGTCTCAACGCTCGCCGCCGGGGCTATCGGCTTCGAAACGCAGATAGCCGCGCCGCCCCGGGTGTATGGCGTGCGTGTTGGCTTCGATATTTAGGAGGAGTATCCAGGTGGCTGCAAAGATCCGCAGAGATAAACCGATTCGCATCCAAAGTGCCTGGAACTCTGACTGGAGTGCCATCCCCACTGATGATGGAAACGTTCCAGGTCCGGTCCTGAAAGTACTTCGAGAAGATCCTACTACCGGGGCTCAGACATTCTTGTTGCACCTACCCCCAAACTGGTATGACCCTGCGCTTGACTGGCACCCAACAACAGAAGAGGGTTATATCATCGCTGGCGAGGTCGTCCTCAATGACCGCAGGTTAACAGCCGGCTGCTACCTCTATCGTCCGCCTGGGATTCTTCATGGTCCCGCGGGCTCTCCCCACGACCTCGGGGCAACAATCGTTCAGCGTACTGACGGGCCTCTCCGAATTCTTCGATATACGGGAAAGCGTTACCCTCACAGGGATTTACAACCTATAACTGACGACCACTTGCAGTCAGACGTGAAGTGGACCGAGAGGCGTGATACACGAAAGCTTCGGTGGCATCATGTGAAAGATGGTGGATGGCGAGGTGCCCGGTTGCGCTGGGTACACCGAAACCAGCGAACTGGGGGTGGACTGGTATTGCTAGACCTACCGGCAGAATGGCAGGGTACGGGGAGCGAAGCCCGCGGGCCTGTGGAAGAGTTCATACTAGAGGGTGAAGTGGTCGCAGGTGGCGAAGAGTTTGGTAAATGGGGCTATGCCTATCGCCCAGCCGGAAAGGCAGCGGGTCACTACAAATCATCGGCTGGAGCTAGAATACTCTCGTGGTGGAACGGGGCGAATGAACTTTAGCTCTCTACTCGACTGCACATCGAGTACCTAGCTTGACTGTATCTGCGACAAGGTCGCTGAAAATACCAAGCGAGCTGCGGGGACGCCCACTCGCGACATTCAGTATATGTCTACTTGGCATGACGCTATCCACAGCGGATCAGGCACTTTTTTCTTATGCTATCCCGGGCATTCTCCGCGAGTTTGACATAGGGCTCGATGTCGTTGGCCTACTTCTATCGACATCATTCGCCGTAGCGGCATTTACTGTTGTTATAGCCGGGGCGCTGACTGACCGCCTTGGTCGAGTCAGGGTATTCGCTATTCTTCTGGCAGCTTCAGCGGCCTGCGTTGGATTGCATGTGTTTGCAGCCAACCTGAGTCTGCTGGCTCTGTTTCGTATTCTGGGATTTGCGCTAGCCGCGGGAATGTA
>JBLIIW010000206.1:0-6589 GCA_047635315.1 Halieaceae bacterium
CGGGCCAGCTCCACTCTCGGTCGGGCTGGTCTGACGGGCGTGCTACGGTCGCGTGACGACCGGGAGACTGTCGAGCAGAGCACGCGCTGCGGCCTCTTCCTCAAAGCTTTTGTGTTCCAGTGCGATAAGCAACTGATCCCGGGCCTCTTTGTTACGGTCGACCAAGTGCAGCGCTACGGCCAGGTGATACAGCGGAGCCGCGCTATCGCCCAGGCGCACCACCGCTTCACGTAGAAAAGGTATGGCCTGAGCGGGTTCTCCGCTTTTTACCAGTGCCCATCCCAGAGTGTCATTTACGTGTGGTTGATCTGGAGCTGCAGCGTATGCACGACGAGCAGTCGCCAGGGCGTCGGGATCTTCAAGTGAGATCTGCAGGTATGCAAGGTTGTTCAGCGCGATCGTGTTTTTGGGCTCCAATGCTACGAGAGCGCTCAGCGTGTCCAGGGCTGCGAGCAAGTCCCCGCGCTGTGTGTACCAGTCTGAAAGGGCAAAGAGCACCAGGGGATCGTCCGGGTGATCTGCAAGCCAGACTCTCAGGAGTTCACCAGCCTCGCTGCTCTGAGCAACCTTTAATAGCGCACGATACAAGTCGAGCATCGCCGCGCGACTATGCGGATCGGAGCGGCTGGCGCGCTCGCTGTACGATAGCGCCTGTTGCAGGTCACCGAGCCGCGCATAGGCACTTGCCACCAGGCTGGCTGCTATTGTGTCTTCGGGAAACTCATTGTATAGCCGTAGCGCGCCGCTCAGTGCCTGGTCGAACTGACCGAGGCTGAGTTGCACCTCTACCAGGGCCTGTTGATATCGCCGCTCTTCCGGCTTAAGTCGAATCACGCGAATCAGGGCAAAGCTGGCGTCCTCATGGGCGCCCAGACGCGACTGCTGCCGGGCAATTCTGAACAGCGTCTCACTGTCGACACCGTCCATGCGCGAAGCGATCTTGTACTGGGACACGGCGTCATCCGGCCGCCCCGCTATACGCAACGTGTCGGCGAGCAGCAGTTTGGCTCCTAATCCCGCGCCAGCGCGGTCAGACAGCGTATAAGCCGCCTCCAGGGCTCCATCGTAATCCTGCATGCTCAGGAGCACTTTCACCAGTTGGCGTCCCACGGCTAAATTCCCCGGTGCATCAGTATTTGCGTTCTGGGCCCTGCGCAAGGCGGCTTCGAAATTTTTCTCTCGATATGCGGACCGGGACAACTCGAGCTGCACGGCAGCGGAATCGGGATGAGCCGTCTCCAAACGCAGCAAGGCAGCAGAGCCTTCCGCAGTATCGCCTTCGGCGAATGCCACGCGAGCCATCAGCAGCTGCAGTTCGATTGCATCCGGGGCCAGCTCTATTGCCGGCCGCAGAGCCGCTCTGGCACCGGCGTAATCCCCCGCCGCAAACAGCGCACGGGCAAGCAGCCGGCGCATGGACGTGTCTTCGGGAAATTCCTTCACCTGCCGTCGGGCTATGGCGGTAGCTTCGTCTATACGGCCCACGGCAACCAAGGCCTCGGCAAGGCGGAAGCGGTCTCCCATCCGCTGCGGGTGAGCGGCGACAATCACTTCCAGGGCCTCGATGCCCGCGTTCAGTTCACCTGCGCGCAAAAGATCCGCGGCGATTAGCGACGAGACGGGAACCGGGTCGTCGACCGCCTCTCGGATACGCTCCATAACGGCAACGGCCTGCTCATGAAAGCCCTCCGTCGAGAGCGCACGAGCTTCGAGCAGCCGCAACACTGTTGATTCGGGACTGTCCATCAGCAGCGGCTGAAGCAGCGTAAGGGCGGCGGTAGCGCTACCCCCATCAATCAATAGCGACGCGAGGAGAGCGCCCGTACGTGGGTCACTAGGGTGCCTCGCCTGATAGGCCTGCAGCGTTTCTATGGCCTGCTCCACCGCACCGATGCGGGCACTCGCCACCGCACCAATAACCGTGAGTTGTCTACTGGCGGCGACTCTGTCGACCGCCATGGCCGCGACAATTGCAGCAGCTCGCGCAAAGGCGTCGCGAGAGCCTTCATCATCGCCGCGATTATCACGAATTTGTGCAAGCAGGTAGTCGCCGCGAGGATCACCCGGGAAGGTTTCGCTCACGTAAGTGGCATCGTTCTCAGCCGCTTGGAGATCGGCGCCATCGAGGTACAGTGCCGCCCGCGCAAGGCGCGCGCTCACCAGACGCTCATTGATCGAAAGCGCCCGCGTAAACGCCCGCAGTGCTTCGTCACGACTTTCGGAAGCGGTGAGTGCAGACCCATAGAGCATCCATATACGGTCTTCGTCAGGGAACTGCGCTGTAAGTTCTGCAGCCAATTGCACTGCTGGCCCGGTCTCGCCGAGGGATAGCAGCTTCTCGACCTGCGCTATGCGAGGAGCGCGGCCCAGGGGCGCAAGCTCTAGTGCCTGCGCCAACTCGGCGTTCGCCCGGTACCGCTCACCCAGCTTAAGGAACGCCAGTGCGCGATAGCCGTGTAATTCGCCGCGCAAGCTGCCACGCAGGCTCTCCGGCTCCAGCGCCAGCAGGCGCTGGTTGGCGCCCGCCATCAGGTAGGCATCGGCTAGTCGGGGTAGCGCGAACGACTCGCTGGCACCGAGCAACAGTGCCTCGGAATACGCCTCTGCGGCGACATCCGCTGCCCCCAGGAGAAGCTGCAGCTCACCCATGAGTAACAGCGAGGGCAGGTGTTGATCATCAAGCTGGAGTGCATTTTTGAGCTGTATTATCGCGGACGGCAATTCGCCGCGAATCTGGAAGCGCCTCGCGTCCTCATAGTGCGCCCCGGCGGAGTCTGCTGCGCGGACCACGAAAGTGGACGTCGCCGCAAATACAACAACGAGGCAGGCAACAATGTGGGGAGGCGTCATCCTTTCGATTTTACGCACCGATTGGGGTTCGCAAAAGGCCTGGATTGGTCTGAGCGTATTGGGTCTTCACGCCCGGGCACCGCTCTAGCTGGAAACTAAGCTCTCGCGCCTGAGGAGCGGCGGCAGCGAAGCAGCAGCATTCCCAGTATCACCAGCGCAAAGGTACCCGGAACAGGTACCCCGGGCGGGCCCTCTTCTGGTGTCAGCGCCCCAACAAATGCCGTCAGGTGGGATAAGTCCTTACCCCAGGGCACTTGCCACTGCCCGCTGAAATTAGTGGCGCTTGTGTCACCAGCGAACAACCAAACGGCAAACTGATTACCTGATTTCAGCACCAGAAGAAAAGAACTGTCATCAGGCGCCTGCAGGTGCGAGTTCAAGTCCCAGGTGCCGCTTTCACTCGCGCCTCCACCGTCGGTGGTCATCTCCATTGCTCCGAACTCAACATTAAAGGAGTTGCCCTCGATTTCGACTTTGGAGATCTCGGTGAATGTCGCGTCTACGACAGTATCATTGTTGACGTCGACGTCGACTTCCCCATTAGTCTGATTGGAATCGTTGCCGTCGAAAGCACCCCAGCATGCATCTGCGGATTCTTCTGCGGTCGAGGTGCTACCGTCAGAATCCCAGGAGACGTAATCCACCCACCCAGTTACACAGCTTTCGGTATCCAGAGTACCGTCGAAAGTAAAATTCGCGGCCACAGCAACTTGCCCGACCCCAGCCATCATCACAGAGATTACGGCTGTGACAACATAGTTCCAGGCGATGGTCAGCCTACCGTATGGCTCCTTCGAGCATCGAACCCTCGACGATATTCTTTTGAAACAATATTTCATGTAGACACTCATGCTAAAACAGATGCAAAATACAAGCCAATAAATATTTCCCTATCTTTACAATCAGTTACAAAAATCAGCCGGGCGATGTGTAAAGAAACCTGACACTCTCGATCGCCTATATGCTCATCAAGATCCCTTCATCGGTCGGAGCTTGCTTCCTCATGTTTGCCCACTTGCGCACCAGAAACAATACCTGCCTATGAGGAACCGTCTAATTCTGTCGATCGCATCACAATTTAAGCTGTCGGCTGAACTACCGGGCGCTCGTGCTATGGCAGCCCTCGCATTCTAGCTGCCCATGGCGATGGATCGAGGGGCGCTGTAGCGGCACAGTAAATACCGCTCTTGAGCTGTGCGCTCAGTCGCCCTGAGGGAGCCTCAAGATAACCTCCAGCCCCACCGGGGCCGTATTGCGGATCGATAGCCGACCGCCGTGCGCCTCGACGATCTCCCGACAGAGGGGCAAACCCAACCCTGTGCCCTCCTGTTTAGTAGAGTAAAAGGGCAACAGCGCCTGCTGCATTACCTGATCGGTCATACCCGGGCCGTCGTCCGCCACGATGACCAGCAGGTACATCGGCCTCTTCTCAACCCGCACGGCGATATGGCCATCCGCCCCACTGGCGTCTCTGGCGTTCTTGAGGAGGTTAATCAGTACTTGTTCGAACTGCGCCTGGTCCAGGCGAACTTCCAGTTGCGCCTGTTCGGCGAGCACCTCAAAGCGCTGCTGCTCCGACATACGCTGTAGCAATTCCATCAGGTCGAAGGACTGAATTCTGGGGCTCGGGAGGCGCGCAAATTTTGCATAGCCCTCAATAAATTCCTTGAGGTGTCTGGCGCGCTCACCAACGGTGATCAGGATATGTTGCAGCGTGTCGCTCTGTTGCGCAGCCTCATCAAGGGCGCCTCTGGAATGGCTATCGCGCAACTTGCCCAGGGTGATCTTCCCCGAGTGACTCAGGGACGAAATCGGCGCCAGGGAGTTGTTGAGTTCGTGGGAAATCACCCGAATCACGCGTTTCCAGGTGTTCACTTCCTGGCGGCTGATTTCCCGGGTCATACTGCGCACCAAGTAAAGACGATGCGTCCGACTGTTCAAGGAGAAGAACCGACAGGAAAGATGCCAGGTTTGAATCTCCCCAGCGCTATCCACCGATACCAGACCTTCCTGCTCGCTCACTATAGCCGCCGCCAGCTCTTCATCCAGATCCGCAATGAGGCTACTAATTTGGGCACCTTGAATACGACCGCCATCCGCCAGCAACTGCCTGGCCTCGAGGTTTGAGTAGACGACCCGCTGGCGATCATCGCAAAGCCACATCGCCACAGGTGCGCTCTGCAGGACAGTATCCAGCAATAATTCCCGCTGGTTAATGTTGTAGCGCTCCTCCCGCAGCAGCGCACCGATCTGGTTGTGCCGGCTAACCAGGTCACCCAGCTCGTCCCTGCGCTTTGACGCTATCGATACGGAGTAGTCCTGGTCTTTGATGCTGTCGGTAGAATCCCGAAGTGCGTTGATCAGGTCCAGCAGGGGCTTGGAAATTCGGGCCGCGATAAGCAGGGTCACAGGCACCAGGCAGACCACGGAGATCAACAGCGCCGTCCTGGAAGGGAAGTAGAGAAAAGCGAGACTGGTGAAAAAAATAGCGCCCAACACCAGAGCCACGCTAAAGAATACAAATTTGCCCTGTAGAGAGAAGGCCCCCTTGTTCATGGTCCGCACGCGCTCAAAGATGACAGGATGGCTCTATCGATTCGTTACTCCGTGGGCATCCATTCGCCTATAGAAGGACTGCCGGGAAATACCCAGACTTCTTGCCGCTCGGCTAACCACGCCGTTATAACGTTCCAGCGCATTGTTGAGATCCGCCGCCTGCAATTCATCGAGGCCACGCCCGCTACCCGGCGCGGCAGCGTCCGGCACAAGCCCGAGGTCCTCAACGGACAACTCGTCCCCTCGCCCCAACAACAGGGCACGGCGCATGCAGTTCTCAAGCTCCCGGACATTACCCGGCCAGTGGTAGTCTACCAACGCGACTTCGGCGCCGCGCGACAAGGTCTTCTTGCCGTCCAGGAAGTGCCTGGCAAGGGGCAGAATATCGGCGGGCCGCCGATTGAGTGGCGGCACGTTTACCTCTATAACGTTGATGCGGTAGTACAGATCCTCGCGAAATGTGCCGGCGGCTATTGCTGCGGGCAAATCGGCATTGGTCGCACAGATCAGGCGCACGTCCACGCTGACCGTGTCCGATGAACCGAGCTTCTCAAACTGGCCGGTCTGCAACACGCGCAGCAGCTTCATTTGCCCCTGAAGCGGCAAGTTGCCGATCTCATCGAGAAACAGTGAACCCCGATCGGCCTTGGTAAATCGCCCTTCCCTATCCTGTGCGCCGGTGAAGGCCCCAGCCGTGGAGCCGAACAATTCACTCTCTATAAGATCAGGCGGTATCGCACCGGCATTCACTTTAACCATATCTCCGGATCGACGGGAGTTGCTGTGAATGATGTCGGCGATCTTCTCCTTGCCGGTTCCATTGGGCCCCGTGATCAGCACCGGTATATCCGAGTCAGCCACCTGTGTGGCGAGGTGAATAACCTGCATCATCGCGCTGCTCTCGAACACCGCGCCACAGAGATCAAAATCTGCCAGCCCCGCGCGCTGTGTCGCTTCTTCCTCCAGCTTGAGTTCAAGCTCTGACCGGACCCGGTTCAGCTCCAGCAGGTTGCGCACGGAAACCACCAGCTTGTCGTCATCCCAGGGCTTGGCCATATAATCAGCCGCGCCCTGCTTAACCAGCTCGACGGCCGTTTCCAGGTGGGTCCAGGCGGTGAGTAGAATGACCGGCAGTAATGGGTAATTCTCACGAATGGTGGCAAAGAGTAACTCGCCCTCCCTA
>JBLIIW010000207.1:0-6544 GCA_047635315.1 Halieaceae bacterium
ACCGAGTATGTCGTAGGCGAGTGACTCGGTAACGGCGCCGGCGGGGCTGATTACCGTTGCCGACGCGGTGTCGGTGCCCGTGGCCGAGGTGCCGGCGCTGACCGTGAAGCGCGCTATGCCGTCGCTACCCGTGAGCAGGCTCCCCGTGGTCGGGAGCAGTGCGCCATTCTGTACTGCCGCCGTTACGGCGATACCTTCCGCGGGTATGCGGGTCTGGGCACCGGCCCGGCGGCCTTCAACACTGACTTCCAACGTTGCCTGGTCGCCGCGCGCGAGCTCGGTGATTTCATTGCCTGCGGCATTCAAGAGTCGGATATCAAGGAACAGGTTGACGAAGCCACCGCCCGCCACATCCTCAACGACCTGATAGGGAAGGGTGGCCGTAACCGCACCGTTGGGGCCGTCGACGCTCACGGTTGCTGTTTCTGCGCCCAGGACTGTGCCTGAGGTGATGCCGAAGCGCGCTTCGCCAACACCGTTGGTGAGGGCAGCGCCATTGGCCGGCGTCAGGGTGCCGTTGCTGAGCGTGGCCCGCAGGATCTGCCCGGCGATGGGCTCGCCACTGACGCCGAGAGCGCCGTTGTTGCGGGTGAGCAGAGCTACCAGGGTGCCCGGGGAAGCCGCATCGATTTCGTTGGTCACGGCACCGTTGTTGTCGCGCAGCGACAGCGTCAGAGCAAATTCATCGCTTTCCGTGAAGATCTCGAAGGGCAGGGAAGCTGTAGCCGTGTCACCGCCCGGTGTCGTCGCGGTGAGCTGAATGTTGTCAGCACCGGAGGTGGTGCCTGCGGCTAGCTGGAAGAAGGCGTTGCCCTCTGCGTTGGTGACTGTAGCTCCGTTATCCGGGCTCAGGGTTGCAAAGCCCACGGCAGCGCTGACCGTAATCGGTGTTGTGGGTGCCGCGAGGTCGCCGGTCTGATTGCGCTGCAGTACGGTCACGCGCAGTGATCCGGGCTGGCTGGGCGAGACAAAGCTGGTTTCCTCGCCATCGGCGTTAAGCAGCGTTGGCACTAACACCAACTCCGCATCGAGTACGTCGTAGCCAAGTGTTTCAACCACCGGGCCAAGCGGCCCGACCACGGTGGCTGTGAGAACGTCGGTTCCGGCCGTTGTCGCCGCAACAATACGGAAGCGGGCGATACCGTTGTTGTCGCTTATTACGTTGCCAGACGGCGGCGTAATGGCGCCGCTCTGCGCAATCAGTGAGACGGGAATACCGCCCGCGGCCAGTTGCAACTGGGACCCCGCCTGGCGACCAAGGATCTTTGCCTCCAGGAATGCGTTCTGGCCTGGCAGTACCTCAGTAAGGATCTGCCCGGCACTGTTTTTGAGGCTAAGTTCCATAAACAGCGCGACAAAACCATTGCCGGTAACTGCGTCTACAACTTCATAGGGCAGATCGGCCGTCACCACACCTGAGGGCGAGGTAACGCTGACCGTTGCCACCTGTGCGCCGACGCTGTCGCCTGCGGCGATACCGAAGCGGGCCTCTCCCTGTGCACTGGTGAGGCGCGCGCCGTTAGCCGGCGTTATTACGCCGTCGGTGACCGATAGTTCAAGGATCTGCGCCGCCACGGGCGCGTTGAAGACATTCGTAAGCGGATTACTGCGACGCAGTAGCGCTACCAATTCGCCCGGTGTGCCCTGATCGATTTCACTGGTTATGGCCCCACTGGAATCCAGCAGCGCGAGTGAGAGCGTGAATACATCATCGGCGGTGAAGACCTGCACGGGGAATTCCTTCGTAAAGGTATCGCCGCCCAGATTGGTGCTGCTGAGGATGATGATGTCGGCGCCGGAGGTGGCCCCTGCGGAAAGCTCGAAGGTGGCGACGCCGCTCGAATCGGTGACCACCGCGCCATTATCGGGCGAGATCACGGCGATGCTGGCGCTGGCATTAATCACCAGCGGCTCATCGGGTAGGGATTGGCTGCCATCGGCATTCTGTTTGCGCACAGTGACGCGCAGGCTGCCCGGCTTCCCGGGTGCAATAAAGCTGGTGCGCAGCCCGGATTCGTCAAACATCGCTGTGGTGAGACGCAGGGTATCGCCGATCACGTCGAAGCTGACCGACTCAGAGACCGGCCCCACGGGGCCCAGCACCGAGGCGGTAATGACGTCGGTGCCGGCGGAGGTGCCGGCTTCGATGATAAAGCTGGCCTCGCCACTGTCGTCACTCAGCAGGTTACCTGAGGTCGGTGTGATCAGACTGCCTGCGGCACTGATGGACACGGGGATACCGGGTACCAGTACGCGCGTCTGGGAGCCGTCCCGACGACCGAGCACGCGCACGCGCAAAAAGCCCGTTTCTCCGCGATCGAACTGGGTAATGATCTGGCCTGCCGCATTGCGCAGTTGCACTTCGAGGAACAGGGCAACAAAGCCCAAGCCTTCAACGTCGCTGACCACCTGGTAGGGGAGTTCCGCGATGATGGCGCCGCCCGGCGCATTGACCGTCACCGAGGCCGTCTGTGCACCCAGGCTCGCGCCTGTTGCAATGCCAAAGTTTGCGGTGCCGGTGCCGTCGCTAAGCGTCGCACCGTTGTCCGGCGTGATCACGCCGTCGCTGCTCGCGGCGATGAGAATCTGCCCGGAGACCGGCTCGCCGCTGATGCCCAGAACGCTATTTGAACGCGTGAGGAAGGCGCGCAGGGTTGCCGGTGAGCCTGTGTCGATCTGGTTGGTGATCGCGCCAGAACCGTCCAGCAGAGCGAGGGAAATCGTGAATTCGTCCTGGTCCGTGAGGATCTGGAAGGGGAATGTGGTGGTGAATTGGTCGCCACTGTCGATGGCCGCTGTTAGCGAGAGGGTGTCTGCCCCGGAAGTGACGCCGGCCTCAAGCTGGAAGGTGGCGACACCGCTGGCGTCCGTCAGTGCCGCACCATTGTCGGGGCCAATGATGGCAAAGCCGGCTGTTGCGTTTACCACGACGGGGCTGTCGGGCGCCGTCTGCGAGCCGTCGGGGTTGAGCTGCGAAACTTGTACGCGCACGGTGCCGGGCTGGTCCGGTGCAATAAACGTCGTTTCAAAGCCGCTGGCGTCCAGCAGCGTTACTGCGAAATCAAGAGCGACATCGAGAATCTGGAAGGCCACGCTGGCCGTGACCGTACCCGCGGGGCTTTCGACGGTGACTACCGCCTCATCTGCGCCGAGGATCTGATTGCCGAGTATCTCAAAGGTGGCTATGCCGTCAGCGTCGGTTACCGCGGAGCCGTTCTCCGGGCTAAGCGCGGCGAACTGCACCGCGGTGCTGACAATAACGCCTTCAACGGCTGCGGCAACACTGTTGCTCTCTCTGACCGTCACGCGCAGGATCGCCTTGCGGTCGGGGGTTACCGTGGAAACTGCGTTTCCATTGGCGTCCGTCAGGGAGAGGTTCAGCGTATAGTTGGTCAGGCCGGCGTTGGGGTCAGCGGGTAGGAAGCCGCCACTGTCGCTGCCACCTCCGCCTCCACCGCCACAGGCACTCAGGGTCAGCACCATGGCACCGATAATGCCGAGGCGATTACCCGGGCTGCGGAGCCGTCCGCTGCCCCCGCTCAGTAGTGGTTTGAGCAGTGGTCCGAACAGTCGTCCAAGCAGTCGATCGGACGTTGTGCGAAGGCCATTCTTCATTATCTTCCCCTTTGGGGATGGCCGAGCCGCTCTTGTGGCGGTACCGGACCGTTCCCACTCCCGCTGGATTGCCCGCCTACTGTATCCCGACAGCTGTGGGCTTCGCTAGTGAGGCTACCATAAATCGTTTGTATTGGTAGAAAAAATACATAGATAACATGGCGATAGGGCGTTTTTGTTACTTTTTACACAAGGTTTTGCAAATGCTCCCCAGCTTCAGTTAAGCAGTGCAACTAACTTGCTTCCACCGAGCCCCAGAGTCGTAGCCACGATGAGCATGGCGAGCACGTTGCTGCGCCAGCCATTGACTGCCTCAGCGAGGTGTTCGCGCTGGTTCATGAGCCACAGGAGTGCTGCTGCGATGAAGGGCAAGAGCAGGCCGTTGGCCGCCTGCGCGAAGATGATCAGAGAGAGCGGCCTGGAGCCGGTGGCCGCGAACAGGGTGCCTGTGAGGATCACCGTTACGGCGACTATTCTGAAGGCTTTTCCCTGCAGCTGGTCCTGCCATCCGAGTGCACCGCAGACCGCGTAGGCGGCGGCCAGGGGCGCGGTGATGGCACTGGTCAGGCCCGCGGCGAACAGTCCCCCGGCAAAAAGATAGCGGCCTGCCGGTCCCAGGGCAGGTTCGAGCTGTGACGGGAGATCCGCTGCGCTGAATGGCGTAGCGGAACCGAAAAAGCTGATAGCGGCGGTGGCCATGATGGCGGCGGTAATCAGGCCGCCCAGCGCCACTGAAACGACCGTATCGCTGCGTGCCTCGCTCAGCGCGGCGGAGCGATCAGTGCGATTCGCCCAGCGTTCACGGGCCGCGTTCGCCTGTAGAAAGAGATTGTAGGGAACGACCGTGGTGCCAATGAGCGCGATCACGGTGGTCAGTGAGCCGCTGGGAAGGCCCGGGCGGGTCAGTCCCGACAGGACCGCGCCCCAGTCTGGCTTGAGAATCAGCGCGCTGGCAATAAAGATAGCGCTCATACACAGCACCAATACGATGAGTACGCGCTCAAGCTGTCTATAGCCGGGCAGAAAAAGGAGTGCCAGCGCGGTGGCCCCGATCAGCAGCGACCAGCTGCCGCCCGGAAGCTGTGCCACGCTGTTCAGGGCCAGGGAAGCCCCGGCAATATTTCCCGACTCGTAGGCCGCGTTGCCAAGACCAACGGCGGCGATAACCAGGACAATGGTGGCGCGACCGAAGGGATTGTGTGCCAGGGCCCGGCGCAGCGTAAGTGCCAGCCCCTGCCCGGTGACAATGGCCTGACGGACGGACATTTCCTGTAGGACAATGGTGGCGAACACGGAGAAAAGCAGGGCCCAGAGCAGGCTGTAACCGTAGCCGGCCCCGGCGGCACTGGCGGTGGCTATAGTGCCCGGGCCGACGAAGGCGGCTGTCACCAGCATCCCGGGGCCCAGCGTCAGGTGTTGCCTCAGGCGCCGAAGAGTCCCCACGGGCGGGCGCTGCAATTGCGGATCAGGCAAGATCGGCGGTACCTCGGGGAATTTTTTTGAGGCCTGTCACAGCGCGGCAGTCCGCGGCTGAATCGCCGCGTCTTGCTGCGCTGCTGTAAGGCACCCTCGGTCGTTCATTGTTTTGCTGATGGCTCGCTACTGTTTTGGCGCTGTTCTGGAATTGGCAGAGACTACTCTGCAATGCGGTGCAACGGTGCAATCCAACTGCTAGTATTCCCCTGATGATACCTGAGACCGGCACAGCGACGACACTGGGTGTCTCCATTGTGCTGCACGAGAGCGATCTCGGGCTATTGCAGGCGACCCTTGAGCATCTGGCTCGGGCCGTGTGTCGGGCGCGGGACAGCGATTTGCTGGACACGGTTTCGGTGACCGTCCTGGACAACGCATCGTCTGATGAGTACGGCGCCGCAGCGCAGGCACTGGTTGGCACAATCGCCGAGAGCTACCCCGCGGCCTGGACATTTTCTTATCGCCAGAATCCTCGCAACGTCGGCTTTGGATCGGGCCATAACCTGGCCCTGCAGGACTGCCAGGCTGAGTATCTGCTGGTTCTTAATCCCGACGTGGAACTCGCTGCAACGGCCATCAATGAAGGCTTGCGCTTTCTGCGCGAGCAGTCGGACGCGGTCGCGGTAAATCCGCTGTGTAAGCGGGACAACGGCAGCCGCGAATTTCTCTGCAAGCGCTATCCGTCCCTGTTTGACCTGTTACTGCGCGGCCTCGGCGTGCGCTGGCTCCAGCAGCGCTTTGCCGAGCGTCTTGCGCATTACGAGTATCGGGAGTTGGACGATACTCGTCCCGGGTTGGTGACGCTGACCAGTGGCGCCTGCCTGCTTCTGCGTGCCCGGGACTTCCGCGCATGCGCGGGCTTTGATGCGGGCTATTTTCTCTATTTTGAGGATTTTGATCTGGCCATGCGCCTCAGCCACCGGGGGGCGCTTTACTATCTGCCCAGCATGCGGGTTGTGCATCATGGTGGTTTCGCGGCGCGCAAGGGTCTGCGTCACGTCGCTATGTTTCTGCGCTCTGCAGTGCGATTTTACTCGATTCACGGCTGGCGATTGCGCTGAGCGCAGGGTCCCGGTGCTACACTCCGCGCATGTCTGCTGCACGTGAAATTCGCCGCCTGCGCTACCTTGCCGCCATGGGGGTTCCTACCTACGTTTGCCATAGAGCTCTCCCTGGAGCGGCTCGGCCGCAACGCTGGGCGCTGCGTCCTGCGCCGCCTGCGGAGACCCGGTTGGTTCCCGAAACGCTGGCTCCCGCAGACACGCCGGCAGTACTAAAGACAGCAACTCCCACCGATAATCTGCTGCCCCGGGGACGGCGACCGGCTCCGGTCGACCCCGCGCCCAATCCGACGGCGGCGGCAAGGCCACAAGATAGCGCGCTACCCGTGCTCCGATTCCGCCTGGCGGTTGTGCTGGTGGCGGGGCGACTGTGGCTGGAGGACCTTGGTGAT
>JBLIIW010000208.1:0-6498 GCA_047635315.1 Halieaceae bacterium
GCACTCAAGCGGACCACGCTGACATTGTCGATGGCATTCGCCAGGAGGTTCTCGCCCGCTGCACGCGTGCCGCTTTTGGACAGCTCCGTGGCAATCACCGTATTGAAATATTGCGACAGCGGCAACGTAAAGTTGCCATTGCCACAATACAGCTCAAGCAGATCCTGTTTCGCGTCTGGCGACAGCGAGGCCGCCTGCTCACAGGCCCAGGCCAGCATCTGCGTATTGACCGGTGCGTTAGGCTGCGCAAAGGCCTGCTCGTATTGTCTATAGCTGAACTGCTTGCCGCTAAGCTCCACGCGTTCGCAGATGTAGTCTCGCGACAGCACAAGTTTCTGTTTCCGACTGCGCCCTACGATGAGTATTCCGAAGCGCTCCGCAAGTTGCTCCGCCGCAGCGAGCCAGTCCTCATCCAGGGCCCGATGGTAGACCAGGGTGACCAGCAACTCTCCGGTGGTGGATGCCATAAACTCGATCTGGAACAGCTTGCGGCGCAGACGGAGGTTTTCGCGCAGCGCATCCCTGAGGGGGCTGAGCAGTTTGCGTATGGGGGATAGCGCCGGGGGGAAATCGTTGATACAGACCGGGATGCGCGGCTTGGCCGGATCGAACATTACGTAATCGAGATCGTCTCCGTCGTGCCAGATACGGAACTCCGCGCGCGCGCGGTATTCCTCCTGGGGCGATGCGACGATAGTCGCCTCCGGTACATCGAAGGGCGCGAAGCTCGCCTGTACCGTGGCGCACTTTTTCGCGAGCAATTCCCAATAGCGGGCCGGAGCCGTCTCCCAGGGGAGCAGGGAGGCTTCGGGGGAGGAATT
Source organism: Halieaceae bacterium (assembly GCA_047635315.1). Taxonomy (GTDB): domain Bacteria; phylum Pseudomonadota; class Gammaproteobacteria; order Pseudomonadales; family Halieaceae; genus Congregibacter. Next base: position 822 of record JBLIIW010000208.1, read on the forward strand.
TGCAATACTCATAGTTGATGTCGCTTAGGTGTTAGGCGCAGTTACAGCAGGCGAAGCGGGTCACAGGCAGTTGGCAGGTTTGGGTAGCCCCGCCAGCTTGCTGCCAATTTTTGCCGGTGAGCCGGGAAACAGTTTGAGTAAATAAATACTGCTTCCCTTGTCGTCGCCGAGGCGTTGTCGGCAGTATTTTACCAGTGCGCGCATCGCTGGAGATGAATCGAAGCTGAGGTAGTAGTCCCGCAGGAGATGCAGGACTTCCCAGTGCGCGTCGGTGAGCGCGATGCCCTCGCGACGCGCCAGCTCCAGCGCTACGGACTCGCTCCAGTTCTGCTGCTGCAGAAGGAAGCCTTCTTCGCTGCAGGGCGGCAAGGTATTTTCGACAGGTGGAATCAATACCATGCCTGCTGATTGGGCTGATCTACGCTGAGGCTGACCCAGCCCGCGTAGTCGATAACACGGATGGCGGGATGCGCCGACGGGCTCCCGAGGGCGCGCAGATCCACGTCCAGCACGTGTAGTGCGGCGTCGCTGGCAAGCCACAGCGCTAGCTGCGGATGTTCTGCCAGGGCCAGCACAGCCGCGTCGCCGAGTAGCAGCACCGGTTCGCCCGGGCTCAGGCAGCTCCGCAGACGCTCCGCTAGCGCTGTGCCCGGTTCCACATAAAGACAGTGCAAAGTCACCTCAGAAGCTCAGCACGGGCATAGCCGTTTGCACTATTACGCGGGTCTGTGAGCGGTCGATGAGCCGGGCAAAGTCCGGAAGCGCTGCTGCCGCCAGTCCGTACTGCTGTAGAGATTCCCTATCGACCAGGATCTCCTCGATATCATAAAGGGGGAATGAGTCTATGACTTTGCGCAGGGATTTCAGCCCCAGTCCTGCGGGGCTCTGTCCTTCGCCAAGTTGCAGAACGCCGGCACCACTGAAAAGGATCTGCGGCCGCTGATTGAACACCGCATAACTGAGCGCCACATCCAGGGCGCTGCGTGCCAGGGAACCACCGTAGGGCGTGCGCTGCAGGATCAGCAGTGGCCTGGGCGCTGTAGTAGAGCTTGTCATCGTGCTATGCGGGTCATGGTGTCATCCCGCGAAAGTCATCAGACGGTCAGAACGCGTGCCGGCTTCTATAAGCTCGCCCAGCCCGCCGACCGCAAAGGCCGGCAAGCGGGTCGTTTCATCTTCACTGATACCGAAGCGGGCCGCCGAGGCCACACAGACAAACAAGGGAACCTCTGCGCTTTGTGCAAGCGACTGCCAGCGCGCCCGAAGGTCCGACTCATCCTGTGCGGGGCTAGCACTTTTTGCCGCTGTCAGCACTCCCGCATCGTAGAAGAATACACACAGTATCTCGTGTCCGGCATCGATCAGGGCGCCCGCAAATTCCACCGCATGCCGCGCGCTGGCACCGGCGTCTGGGGGGCTAAGAATAAGGAGTGTGTAGCGCATGGGCGGGAGTATAAGCAAAAAACCCCGGCAAGGGCCGGGGTTCCTGTCGCAGGCCGGGGCCTGTGCTGCGGTCGGTCAGTCGTCGCCGGACAGCGCCGTGAACAAATGCAGCAGGTGGATGAACAGATTGTAAATGTTCAGATACAGGCTCACGGTTGCACGGATGTAGTTGGTCTCACCGCCATTGATGATGCGGCTGGTGTCAAAGAGGATCAGGCCCGACATGATCATCACGACGGCTGCGGAGATCGTCAGCGACAGGGCGGGGATTGCCAGGAATATATTGGCGACCATGGCCACGACCACAACAATAAGACCGACCATCAGGAAGCCCCCCATGAAGGAGAAGTCCTTGCGTGTGGTCAGAGCGTAGGCGGACAGACCAAAAAATACCACGGCCGTACCCGCAAGCGCTTGCATGACCAGCGCTGGGCCACCGGGCATAGATGCATAGTGGTTGAGCATCGGGCCGAGGGATGCGCCCATGACGCCGGTGAAAGCAAATATAGCGAGCAAACCCTTACTGCTATCGGCCAAACGATGCACTACAAACAGGAGGCCAAAGCCCACCAGCATGAGAATCAGAGCCATCCCCTGACCCAGACCCATCGCCATTGAAATACTGGCGGTCACTGCACTGAAGCAGAGCGTCATACCCAGCAACATATAGGTGTTCCTGAGTACCTTATTGGTGCTGACAGCGGCGTCTACCGCCGTATTTACGTCATACACTCTGGGGTTTGCCATTTGCACTATCCTCGTGGTTATTGCGTTTGAACCTAATGAGCGCGCGCTAACGCGGCGCTGGTCACCTACAGTCTTCGACCGCAGGTGGTGTCTGTGGTTCCCGGCCTCGCGCTATAGGCGCTATCTCTCGCTCACATATCTTGTTGATAGGAAAGCAGAATTGTTCTACCAGTGTCCGGGGAACTCCCTCCACGGTGGACAGTATACAAAGCTTGGTCGCTGAGAAAAAGCCCGCGCAGGGATAGCCTAGCACAGTTGAGCCGCCGGTCTTTAGTGTGGCTTAGAGGCGATATTGCAGGGCCAGCAAAAACACCAAAATCGTCAGGAAAGCGATGCCGAGGGTGCTGCTGAGGACTACCGGTGGCCAGCTTATGTCGCGTCCAGCGCGCGCCGGCGCAGGTGCGGGGCGCAGCAGCATAATCAGCCGGGCCAGCAGCACGGTGGCCACACAGCCCGTCACATTCCACCACAGCCAGGAAAGGGTCGGCAGGGTCACCCAGAGCAATGCGTTGAACCCCAGGCCGGCGAGAAAGGCGCTCACCGCCACCACGCCGCCGCACCGTGCGCGTAGTAGCGCCAGGAGAAACAGACCCAGCAGCGGGCCATTGGCCATGGAACCGATCTTGTTAATCGCCTCCAGCACTGTCGGGGCTATGTGCTCGACCGAAAAGGAGAAAGCGACAGCGAAAGCGCCCCAGGCAAATGTGAATAGTTTCGACAGGAGAAAATACTGCCGCTCAGAAAGGCTGGAGGCCGGGGCGACAAAATCCTCCAGCGCGCTGGCCGACAGACTGTTCAGCGCGGAGTCGATGGACGACATGGCAGCTGCGAAGAGACCGACGATCGCCAATCCGGCCAGCCCCGGGGCGAACTCCCGTTGCACAAAGGCGGGGAAAACCAGATTCACGTTTGGGGCGCCGCTACTGGTGAGTGGCAGCTCGCTAAGGAAGTCCGGCTCTGCCAGTGCATAGGCGGCCAGACCCAGGCCAAGGAGGCAGTAGGCCAATACCACCGGAAAGCGCAGCAGGCCGTTGAGAAGCAGGACGCGCTGCAGGTCCCGTTCGTCATGGGCGGCCAGCAGGCGCTGCGCCTGGCTCTGGTCACAGCCGTAGTAGGCGGTGTAGAGAAAGAAGCCGCCGATCAGCATCGGCCAGAAACCGTAGTTGCTCTCACCGCTGACACCCCAGTCGTTGAGCAGCGGTGTGGAGCGCGCGGAAAGATCCGCCGCGCTGTCGATCAGATACGGCATCAGCCAGACCAGCGAAACAATAACCGCGGCCAGCAACAGGAGCATTTGCAGAACATCGGAAACCACCACGGCGCGCATTCCGCCCATCACATCGTAGGCAACCGTTACCGCCATCAGTAGCAGCACAGCGAGCAGATAGTCGACGCCGGTCACCAGTGCCAGCACGGAGGCCACGCCGTATACGGTGACGCCGGTTGCCACCCCGCGAAAAAATAGAAAGCAGCCGCTGGCAGCGAGTTTTGCCCCGCGCCCGAGCCGCTGTTCCAGAAAACCATATATGGAAATAAAGCCGCTGCGATGAATTGCCGGAAACAGGAAGGCGAGGGCGAGCATGGCGAGGGGGACCGCCAATTCGTACTGTAGCCAGAGCAGTCCACCACCCGCTGTGAAACCGACAAAAGCTGGCGCGCCAAGGAGACTGTTGGTGGAACACTGGGTCGCCAGAATCGAGGTCGCCAGTGCTGGGGCGGGCAGTTTTCCCGCGCCCAGATAATAATCACGCCTGGAGGTCTGCCCCTTCCCCAACCACGCGGCGAGCAGCAACATCCCAAGGAGATAGCCCGCGATTACCCACCAGTCCAGTACTGCCAAGATGCTTGTCCGCCCTCGTTGATTCCTGGGGATGATAACCCGCAGGCTTGTGTTTTCGGGCGCGCCTGTCGATGAGCTGTACGGATCGGGCCTTGCCGCCAGACAAAAAAAGAAATCGCCATGCTGCAGAAATTTCTGCCGTCTCTGTGCGCGATCCCGCTATTCACTGCGACTGCAGGTACTTACGCTGCATAGGCGGTTAGCTACACGGTCAATGGCAGCAGCTACGAAGGTTATTACGAAGCGGCCGAGAACAGCCGTGGCCTGGTACTTCTTGTGCACAACTGGGATGGCCTGACCGACTACGAGGTGGTCCGTGCGGGGATGCTTGTGGAGATGGGCTACAGCGTCTTTGCCGCGGACCTGTTCGGTGCCGGCATCCGGCCTACGAAGCTCAAGGACAAGCGGCAGCACACCGGGGAGCCCTACAGCGATCAAGCGAAAATGCGGACGCTCATGGAAGGCGCGCTGCAGGCCGCGGCGGAGCAGGGCGCCTTTCAACCGTTTGAAGCTTCCCTGAAGTCAGCTCCCAGCAGCATAGAAACCAGCATTTCCGCGTGGGCCTCAACCATACTCTCTTCGCAGGGGTCGACTCCAAACAGGTCCTTGCATTCCGGTGCGAATGAGAAAATAGCCGACGCACTACTGATCATAATGTAGTACCAGTGGATAAAGCCCTTTCTGTCCAGCCCCTGGGTTGTATGGACCAATGCTTCCATTTTCCGAGTTGAGGGGCCGATATGGGTGTCGATCAGATATTGGGTTCGCCAACTGTGTTGGGTCGATTCCCGGCTTATAAGCTGGCCAAGTTCCGGGTGGCGGGCATTAAAATAAACGTAGAATCGCACGAGAAAGGCCAGCGCCTCGCGCCCTGAAAGCTCTTTCACAATGCTCAGTCGATGATCGAACTCGATCGTCATCTGTCCAACAATCGCGTCGGCAGAAGCCTTCCACAGTGTCTCTTTGTCATCAAAGTGATAGGTGAGCAGGTTGCGTTTAACCCCCGCAGCCGCTTCCAGGTCGCGCACTGATACCGCATCGAAGCCGCGCGCAGAAAATAGCATTTTCCCCGCATCAATCAGCTTTGCTCGCGTGAGCTCGGTCCGCTCCTGGGTTCGACGTGTGCGCTTTACCGGTTTATCGGTGATCTCTCGCTCTATCTGGGGCATGTCATTCGCAGTTTTGGCATCCTTCAAGCGCCGCAGTATATAGAGAGATAGCTCAGGACGGGCTACCAATTAAACTTGTTGACGCGCACGAATAGTATCACTATATTTGCCGCAAGGTAAGTTTAGTAGAGAACGCCGATCACGCTACCACCGACAATAAATGAAAATTTGGGAGCACTACCAATGAAGTACCTGCTGCGTCGACACGCTCGAACCATCCTTTTTACGGCTGTAGCCGCTATCAGTGCTGGCCCTGTTGTGGCGCAGTCCTTGATTGAGGAGGTCATAGTCACTGCGCAAAAGCGTGAAACGACCCTGAGCGACACCCCGATCGCCATTACCGCGCTCACTTCCGATCAGATGAACGCCTTGGGGATCGTTACCCAGCAGGACATCGCCAATTTCACGCCAAGTATGTCCTACGAGGAATCCGCGGGCGGGGGCGAAGGGAACCGCGTCTATCTGCGGGGTATTGGCC
>JBLIIW010000209.1:0-6404 GCA_047635315.1 Halieaceae bacterium
TGTTTTGTATATTCCATAATTAATTATCCTATGTGATTTCTAAAAATTTACATCCAATTTCAGAGAACACCTAACACCTAGTTAAGCGGCGTGGCGTCAGCCACGTCCGAGCGAATGAAATGAGCGGGTTAAACTGCATGTTATGTGGCGCGCCCAAAGAGGTCGTTTAACTTTGGCTTACTCTTACTAAAGAAAAAGATTACCGAACCAACATACCCGCCAACGCCTATCGCCACCTGAATAATTGTAAGCGATTTAGGAATCCAGATCGGATTGGTACCAAACCAAGCCAGTTCATAAACGCCGCTTTCCTTTTTGGTAAGCATCTCAGCGTAGAGATTGTCCAAATCAGTATTGAGCGCATACAGGTTTAGGACAACGTACATCGCACATATTGTATAGAGGATTAGAATTATTGCGGACTGAAGGCGGCTAAGTCGATCTGCGGCCAAGTAACTTACGATAAGGAAAGCGGATACGATGCTGAAGTAGCCAAACATCAGCTGACTGAGCTCTGAGGCCATAAGCAGAACTAATTCAAAGGCTTCCGATTCACTCATCAGTCGATGGCCTCATAACAGTTAATTCAATAGCGGGGCACTGTATATCACTGCCGCTCTATATCCCAGGAGACCGGTTGGACTTTCAATAAAAATTCTTTTCTAAAACAGAGAGTTGAACGATTATTGTAGTTTTTGTTTTCGGGCATAGTCAGCGCACTCCGTATGTTATCAATTCATTCCCTTGACTATTGATACTAATAGCAACCGCAAGAAAATCAATGATTTGGGCCTTAATGAGTCGACATATAAAGCGTGGCGCTGCTGATCTTGAACAAATGATGGATTGACCTTAGCTCAAAAATCAAAAATACTGTATATAAGCACAGTACATAAGGTGAGGCTCATGGATGATATTCGCCACAGTATTCCGGAAAAACCGCTTCGTTTCCTGGATCAGTTCAGACTTCATCTCAGGAAATCGGGGCTTGCGTATCGCACAGAGAAAACCTACTTGTACTGGGTGAAGCGATACATTTATTTTCACGGCAAGAGACACCCCGGTGACCTTGGGCGAGAGTCTGTGGAGGCCTTTCTGGGTCACCTGGCTGTAAACCGCCATTGTTCCGTAAATACTCAACGGGTTGCGCTAAACGCCCTTGTCTGCTTATACAGGCAATTTCTCGGAGTTGATCTCGGGGAGTTGGATTTTTCACTGGCTCGGGTTCACCGGTGTTTGCCTGTCGTTTATACCCGGGAGGAAATTTCCGCCATTCTTAGGTATTTAAAAGGCGCGCACCGGCTGATGGTTGCGCTTCTGTATGGCTGCGGGTTGCGTAGTGCTGAGGTGCTGTCTCTGCGCATTAAGGACGTGGATTTTGGCAGCAATAATATTTATGTACGTTCTGGAAAGGGAGGCAAGGACAGAACAACTATGCTGCCCCAGCGGCTCATCCCCAGCCTGAAAAGACAAATTGCCACAGTGGAGCTACTACACGCTCAGGATATCGTCGACGGTTATGGCGACGTCTACCTGCCTGATGCCTTGGGGCGTAAATATCCAAGCGCTGCTCGAGAGGCTGGTTGGCAGTTTTTGTTCCCGGCCAGTCGTATCGGGCGCGACCCGCGCTCGGGTGTCCTGAGGCGGCATCATTTGCATCCTACAGCGTTGAGTCGACAAGTTGGGCAGGCCGTTCGCAAAGCTGGTATACGCAAGCCCGCGCGGACTCACAGTTTTAGGCATAGCTTTGCGACCCATTTGCTGGAATCCGGATATGACCTGCGAACCATTCAGGAGTTGCTAGGGCATTCGGATGTAGCTACCACCGAGATTTATACGCACGTAATCAATCGGGGTGGCAAAGGTGTGTTAAGTCCCGCTGATACCCTTGTTCTTTAGCTCGAAGTGGCTCGCGTCGTGCATTTATTGACAGAACTCCAAGGGGGCGCAAGCACCTGGCGGTGCGTCGCTTTCGGCTGTGCCGGAATCCACGCCATCGTCAGCGCAATTGGCGTATTTGCTATCTACCCTCTTTGGCCGGACTATCCAATCGTAAAGACGCGTTAAGATGGTAGTGGCGAAACGTGCGCGACAGGCGTTGTCTAAATGAATGTACTATTCGTTACAGCACACTAGCGGCCGCTGAGTACCACACTCACAATCATGTAAACGACACCGATAAAAAGCACCGTAAAAAGCAACCCGGCAAAGATAAATATCCCGGCGCGCCCCTCCTTGAAATCGCGTTCGCGATTCTTACTACTTTGAACACCCAGTCCGGCGGCCATAACGCTGGCCGCCACGGCCAGGGGGTTCACGCGCGGGCGCTTGCCAGTCGCATTGTCAGTCGAATCCTTCTCTACACTGGGACTGTTGTGCTCCTCAGCGCGCTGCTGTTCGTTTTCTGTCTTCAAAGCACGCCCTCTGTGTACACGGGGTTAAAGCTCAATCTAGGTTGGGGGCAAGCCAGCGAGCCAGCTCAGGTTTTTCCATACCCTTGCGCAGCGCCAGCGATTCAAGCTGGTCATCACCAATCTTGCCAACCGCGAAGTAGCGCGCCTCTGGATGTGAGAAGTACCAGCCGCTCACGGCGGCGGCGGGGTACATCGCAAAACTATCCGTAAGCGTCACCTGGCAGTTGCGCTCAGCATCGAGGATCTGGAAGAGCGTGTCCTTCTCCGTGTGATCGGGGCAGGATGGGTAGCCCGGGGCTGGCCTGATGCCGCGGTAGCGCTCGCGGATCAGGGCTTCATTATCCAGCGCCTCATCAGGTGCGTAGGCCCAAAACTCGCGTCGCACGCGCCGATGCATCTGCTCCGCGAGTGATTCGGCGAGGCGGTCGGCGAGCGCCTTGAGCATGATGGAGTTGTAATCATCATGGTCTGCTTCAAACGCCGCTGCGCGCTCAGCCACACCATGGCCGGTTGTTACGCAGAAACCACCGACGTAATCCCCCTCGGGAGCGATGTAATCAGTGAGGCTGAGATTGGGCTCACCAGAGGCCTTCTCCATCTGTTGTCGAAGGTGGTGGAGGACCGCCAGCTCTTCGTCGTCATCGCCGGTGAGAACGATATCCTCACCATTCGAGTGCGCTGGCCAGAAACCGACCACGGCGCGCGCTTGCAGCCAGTCTTCTTCGACTATCTTCGCCAGCATCTGCTGCGCATCGGCAAACAGTTCCCGCGCATGTTCGCCCACGACGGCGTCATCCAGAATACGTGGATACTTACCCGCCAGTTCCCAGGTGATGAAAAAGGGCGTCCAATCGATGGTATCGATCAGGGTAGTGAGGTCTATGTCGAACACCCTGGCCCCGGTAAATGTGGGCGTCGGCGGCTGATAGTCCCGCCAGTCAAATTGTGCCCGGCGCGCCAGAGCCTGCTTGTAGCCAAGGCGTCTGGCCCGCGGCTTGCGATTCGCCATGCGTTCGCGAGTCTGGGCATATTCTTCTCGGCGGGCCTGGACAAAACCCGCCTTGTTGTCACTACTCATCAGCTGTGAGGCCACGGAAACACCGCGCGACGCATCGGGCACGTAGACGACCAGATCATTGCTGTAACCGGGCTCTATTTTGACCGCGGTATGCGCCTTTGAGGTAGTGGCGCCGCCGATCATCAGGGGCACTTGAAAGGCCTGCCTCTGCATCTCGCTGGCAACATGTGCCATTTCTTCCAGAGAGGGCGTGATCAGTCCACTTAGTCCGATGATGTCGACGTTCTCCTCCCGGGCCACGCGCAGGATTTCCTCACAGTGCACCATCACACCGAGGTCGATGACTTCGTAGTTGTTGCACTGCAAAACCACACCCACAATGTTCTTACCGATATCGTGTACGTCACCCTTGACCGTAGCCATGAGAATCTTGCCGTTGGTACTGCGGCTGCCGGCCTCTTTCTCTTCCTCAATGTAGGGCTGCAGGTACGCTACCGCCTGTTTCATTACCCGCGCGCTTTTGACCACCTGCGGAAGAAACATCTTGCCTTCCCCAAACAGATCGCCGACCACGTTCATGCCGTCCATCAAGGGCCCTTCGATCACCTGGATAGGGCGCTCAGCGCGCTGTCGTGCCTCCTCGGCGTCTTCGACAATATAGCCATTTATACCCTTGACCAGCGCGTATTCCAGGCGTTTTTCCACCGGCTCTTCGCGCCAGGAAAGGTCCTCTACGCGCGCGGGCCCGGCTCCGTCGCCGTGGTATTTGGCGGCGATATCCAACAGGCGTTCAGTGCCATCGTCACGGCGGTTCAGCACCACGTCCTCGACTGCACAGCGGAGGTCTTCGGGGAGTCCATCGTAGACCGCAAGCTGGCCCGCATTGACGATACCCATATCCATGCCTGCGCGAATCGCGTGGTAAAGGAATACGGAATGGATGGCTTCGCGAACCGCATTGTTGCCGCGGAAGGAAAAGGACACATTGGATACGCCACCCGACACTTTGGCACCGGGCAGGTTGTCCTTTATCCAGCGCGTGGCCGCGATAAACTCGACCGCATAACTGTTGTGCGTATCAATCCCCGTCGCCACGGCGAAGATATTCGGGTCAAAGATAATGTCCTCGGCACAGAAATCGAGGCGCTCTCGCAGCAGTTTATAGCTGCGTTCGCAGATAGTCTGGCGCCGCGCTAGCGTATCGGCCTGGCCATCCTCATCAAAGGCCATTACCACGATCGCCGCCCCATACCGCTGGCAAAGGGAGGCCTGCTCCAGAAACTCTGCCTCACCGTTCTTGAGGCTCACGGAGTTAACGATGGATTTGCCCTGCACGCATTGCAGACCCGCTTCGATGACCTCCCAACGCGAAGAGTCGATCATGATCGGTACGCGCGAGATGTCCGGTTCTGAGGCGACCAGTTTCAGGAATTTAACCATGGCCTCGCGGGATTCGAGCATGCCCTCGTCCATATTGATATCGATGATCTGCGCGCCGTCGTCGACCTGCAGCCGCGCGACATCAAGGGCCGCCTCGTAGTCACCGTCGAGAATGAGCTTCTTGAAACGCATCGAGCCGGTCACATTACAGCGCTCGCCCACGTTGACGAAGAGACTGTCTGGCCCGAAGCTGTAGGGCTCCAGGCCACTCAGATAACAGGCCGGAGCAGGTGTTGGCACGGACCGCGGTGGCACATCGGCTACCGCCTCGGCGATGGCCCGGATATGGGCCGGGGTGGTTCCGCAGCACCCGCCGACCACATTTACCTGGCCGCGCTGGGCAAATTCACGAAACTCCGCGGCCATTATTTCGGGCGATTCGTCGTATTCGCCAAAGGCGTTGGGCAGCCCCGCGTTCATATGCGCGCTGAAGTGGCAGGTTGCGACCTTGGACAATTCCTCAAGGAAGGGTCGAACCTCAGCAAAGCGACGCCCGCAGTTGGAGCCGACGATCAGCGGGCGGGCGTGCGCGATGGAATGCCAAAACGCGCTCGGGCTCTGTCCGGACAGGTTCCTGCCACTCAGATCCGGGAAGGTAACGGAAATCATCACCGGGACCCGTTGGCTACGCTCTGCGAAAACCTCTTCGATTGCGTAGAGCGCCGCCTTGGCATTCAGCGTATCGAAGATGGTCTCCACCATCAGCAGATCGACACCACCATCCAGCAGTGCACGGGCGGCCTCCGCGTAATCAGTCGCAAGACCCGCAAAATCGATATTGCGCGCTCCGGGATCGTTGACGTCCGGCGAGATCGAAGCCGTTCGCGGCGTCGGCCCCAGCACGCCAGCAACAAAGCGCGGCTTGTGCGGTGTCAGGGCGGTCACCGTGTCGGCAGCCTCCCGGGCGATGCCTGCGGCAGCGAAGTTGAGCTCCGCGGCCAGGGCGCGCAGGCTGTAGTCATCCTGTGCGGTGCCCGTGGAATTGAAGGTGTTGGTCTCGATGATGTCGGCGCCCGCATCGAGATACGCCCGGTGGATACGCGCAATGATATCTGGGCGAGTCAGCGATAGTAGATCGTTGTTGCCCTTCAGGTCTCCCCGGTGCTCCACAAAGCGCTCGCCGCGGTAGTCGTCCTCCTGCAGCTGTTCCTCTTGAATCATGGTGCCCATGGCACCGTCGACAACGAGAATGCGTTCGCTCAGGGCTATTTCAAGGGTGCTACTTTCAGGAGTGAGTTCGTTCATAGTCTCAGGTTACGGCTGACGTTCCGGCAAGCGCTGTCGCTGCGGCGCTGTTAGGGACTGGTTGTGTAGGAGGCAGTGTAAAAAAAGGGGCGATGATAGCAGAACTGTCGTAGTCGAGCAGTGCAACAGGGCTGGCTTGCTACGACAATATAGCTATAATACCTGAGTAATTTGCTCAGGAAGAGGTTTATGCTAACTATCACCGAAAGCGCGCAGGAATATCTCTCAGAATTGCTTGGGAAACAGGAGGATACGCTGGGGGTACGGGTTTTTATTAACCAGCCGGG
>JBLIIW010000210.1:0-6275 GCA_047635315.1 Halieaceae bacterium
GCCTAACTACAACGGATTCTGAGCTGCCCGGTATCAACGTACAATGACATTTGAAAAAAGCGAGATGCGGATATGACCCATCTCGCTTTTTTTTGAGCTTGCGAACGCTGTCCCCCGGTCTATGGAGGTGCGATTGACCCGCCCGGCTTTACTAGTTCTTGAAGATGGTAGCGTGTTCCGAGGAATATCGATTGGAGCATCCGGCTCAGCTGTCGGGGAGGTGGTATTCAATACCTCCATGACCGGCTACCAGGAGATTCTGACTGACCCGTCCTATGCGTCGCAGATTGTTACGCTGACCTATCCGCATATCGGGAATACAGGTACTAACGCTGAGGACGAGGAGTCCGATCGTATCTGGGCTCGCGGCCTGGTGATTCGCGATCTGCCTTTGCTGGCCAGCAACTTCCGTAGTACGCAGAGCCTTGATGACTACCTGCGCGAGCGCGATGTGGTTGGCATCGCTGGCATCGATACACGCCGGTTGACGCGAATCCTGCGTGATAAGGGTGCGCTCAACGGTTGCCTGAGCGCTGCTGCGGAACTCGATGAGGACGCGGCGCTTGCCCAGGCCAGGGGTTTTGCCGGCCTCAAGGGCATGGATCTCGCCCGCGAGGTCTCGACCCCGGTGCAGCGCAGCTGGACCGCCGGTAGCTGGACACTCGGTGAGGGGTTTGCCGATCCGGCGGTCGCTGACATGCCGTTCCATGTGGTGGCCTATGATTTCGGGGTCAAGCGCAACATTCTGCGCATGCTTGCGGATCGCGGCTGTCGTATTACCGTGGTTCCGGCGCAGACGCCGGCCCATGAGGTTCTGGCTCTGCAGCCAGATGGCGTATTTCTCTCCAATGGCCCGGGCGACCCGGAGCCCTGTGACTACGCCATCGCGGCGATCCGGGAACTGCTGGATCGGGAGGTGCCGATTTTTGGCATCTGCCTGGGTCACCAGCTGCTGGCGCTGGCCAGTGGAGCCCGGACCCTGAAAATGAAATTTGGTCATCATGGGGCCAATCATCCGGTGCAAGATCTGCGCGACAAGCGCGTGCTCATCACCAGTCAGAATCATGGTTTTGCCGTTGCTGACGAGGGGCTGCCGGATTGCCTGCGGGTGACCCATCGATCGCTCTTCGATGGCTCCCTGCAGGGCATAGAGCGCTGCGACAAGCCGGCGTTCAGTTTTCAGGGGCATCCGGAGGCCAGCCCTGGCCCCCATGAAGCGGCCACTCTCTTTGATCATTTTATCGCGCTTATGCAGCGCAGCGCGGGTTAGACGCTATGCCGAAACGTACGGATATTAAAAGCATCCTGATTATTGGTGCCGGGCCTATCGTGATTGGCCAGGCCTGCGAGTTTGACTACTCGGGGGCGCAGGCCTGCAAGGCCCTGCGCGAGGAGGGGTATCGGGTCATTCTGGTGAACTCCAACCCGGCGACAATAATGACGGACCCGTCCATGGCTGATGCCACGTACATCGAGCCTATCGAATGGGAGACCGTGGCGCGCATTATCGAGGTGGAAAAGCCTGATGCGCTGCTCCCGACCATGGGTGGACAGACGGCCCTCAACTGCGCGTTGGATCTTGCTCGGGAGGGTGTTCTTGAGGCCCACGGGGTGGAGATGATCGGCGCCAGCAAGGATGCCATTGACATGGCCGAGAATAGAGAGCTCTTCGACAAGGCGATGAAGCGTATCGGCCTGACGACGCCGGATGCCGCTTTCGCCCACAACCTGGAGGAAGCCCTTGAGGTGCTGGCCGCCGTCGGCTTCCCCTGCATTATCAGGCCCTCCTTCACCATGGGCGGCTCCGGTGGCGGGATCGCCTATAACCGCGAAGAGTTTGAAGAGATCTGTCTGCGTGGCCTCGATCTGTCACCGACTTCGGAGCTGCTGATCGATGAGTCGCTGATTGGCTGGAAAGAGTACGAAATGGAAGTGGTGCGCGATCGCAACGACAATTGCATCATTGTCTGCACCATCGAGAACTTCGACGCCATGGGCGTCCATACCGGCGACTCCATCACCGTGGCACCTGCACAAACGCTCACGGACAAGGAGTACCAGATTATGCGCAACGCCGCTCTGGCGGTGTTGCGCGAGATCGGAGTGGAGACCGGCGGATCGAACGTGCAGTTCGGTATTTGCCCGGATACCGGGCGCATGGTCGTTATCGAAATGAACCCGCGAGTGTCGCGTTCCTCGGCTCTGGCATCCAAGGCCACCGGCTTCCCGATCGCAAAAGTGGCCGCCAAGCTTGCTGTGGGTTACACGCTGGATGAGCTGGCCAACGACATAACCGGTGGTATAACCCCCGCATCCTTTGAGCCCTCTATTGACTACGTGGTCACCAAAATACCGCGCTTTGCCTTCGAGAAGTTCAGCGCGGCAGACGCCCGGCTGACCACGCAGATGAAGTCCGTGGGCGAGGTGATGGCCATCGGCCGGAATTTCCAGGAGTCCCTGCATAAGGCAATGCGCGGTCTGGAGGTCGGTTCCTCGGGTTTCGAGTCACTGCTTGCGGAGGGTGAGACGGAGCCTAGCGATGAATTGATCAGTGAATTGATCAATCCGGGTGCAGAGCGCATCTGGCACATTGGTGACGCTTTCCGTCTTGGCATGAGTGTGGAGCAGGTCTACGCCCATTCCGGGGTGGATCCCTGGTTCCTGGTGCAGATAGAAGACATCGTGCGGCAGGAGGAAAAGATCGCCGCGGGTTCTTTGGAAGATCTGGATCGGGATCGATTCTATGGGTTGAAGCGCAAGGGCTTTGCCGATCGACGCATGGCTGCGCTGCTGGGCGTGAGCGAAAGCGCCGTGCGCGCACGACGGCATGCGCTGGGCATTCGCCCGGTTTACAAGCGCGTGGACACCTGCGCCGCAGAGTTCTCCTCCAGCACCGCCTATATGTACTCAACCTACGATGAGGAGTGTGAGGCGGAGCCGACGGAGCGGAAGAAAATCCTCGTTGTTGGCGGCGGTCCGAACCGCATCGGCCAGGGTATAGAGTTCGATTACTGCTGTGTGCACGCGGTGCTCGCCGCCCGCGAGGACGGTTACGAGACCATTATGATCAACTGTAATCCGGAAACCGTTTCCACGGATTACGATACTTCGGACCGCCTCTATTTTGAGTCGGTCACCCTTGAGGACGTGCTTGAGGTTGTCCACCTTGAGAAGCCTGTCGGTGTCATTGTGCAATTTGGCGGGCAGACTCCGCTGAAGCTGGCTCGGGCCCTTGAGGCCGCTGGGGTGCCGATTATCGGGACCACTCCGGATGCCATTGACCGGGCCGAGGATCGGGAGCGTTTTCAATATCTGATTAGCGAGCTCGGTCTGGTGCAACCCGCCAACACCACTGTGCGAAGCGTTGAGGAAGCCCTGGGTGCCGCCCGCAGCATTGGCTATCCACTGGTGGTAAGGCCTTCCTACGTGCTCGGCGGGCGCGCTATGGAGATTGTCTACCGTGAGGAGGATCTTCTGCGCTATATGCGCGATGCGGTGTCTGTTTCTGATAATGCGCCGGTATTGCTGGACAGCTTTCTCAGCGCTGCGATCGAAGTCGATATTGACGCCGTGTCGGATGGCGATCGGGTCGTGATCGGTGCGCTCATGCAGCATATAGAGCAGGCGGGGGTGCACTCGGGTGACTCCGCCTGTTCCCTGCCACCCTACAGCCTGCCCGCCGAGGTGCAGGACCAAATGCGCGAGCAGGTTCGGCAGATGGCGCTCGCGCTTGGCGTGTGTGGTCTCATGAACGTACAGCTCGCCTGGCAGGATGGCCAAATCTATGTCATTGAGGTGAACCCGCGTGCCTCGCGCACAGTGCCATTTGTATCAAAGTGCATTGGCGTGTCTCTGGCCAAGGTGGCTGCGCGCTGCATGATGGGCACCAGCCTCGCGGAACAGGGCTTTACCGAGGAGATTATTCCCGGCTTCCACAGCGTCAAAGAGGCCGTGATGCCCTTCAACAAGTTCCCGGGAGTGGATCCGATTCTGGGCCCGGAAATGAAGTCTACGGGCGAGGTGATGGGTATCGGTGACAGTTTTGCGGATGCTTTCGCAAAAGCGCAGCTGGCTGCGGGCGATCCGCCGCCGAGAAGCGGTACCCTGCTTATCAGCGTGCGCGATGTCGATAAACCGGGGGCTGTGGCACTGGCCGCCAGCATGGCCGGGCTGGGTTTCGATCTGGCGGCCACCGCGGGGACGGCAGATGCACTCGAGGCGGCCGGCCTCAAGGTACGCCGGATCAAGAAAGTTCTTGAGGGTCGCCCACATATTGTCGATATGATAAAAAACGATGAAGCCGATATCATTGTGAATACCACTGAGGGTCGCAGGGCGATCGCTGACTCGGCGCCGATTCGCGCCAGCGCAGAGGCCCACCGGGTTTTCTACACCACAACTTTGGCTGCCGCGGAGGCGGTATGCCTTACCTTGCAGCGTGAGGGCGACAAGACCGTCAGGCGGCTGCAGGATTTGCACAGGAGTATGCAGGCTTGAACAAGGTACCCATGACCGTGCAGGGCGAAAAGGCTCTGCGCGGTGAGCTGGAACAGCTGAAAAGGATCGATCGTCCGCGTATTTCCCAGGCTATCGCGGTAGCGCGCGAGCATGGCGACCTCAAGGAGAACGCCGAGTACCACGCCGCTCGCGAGCAGCAGAGCTTCGCTGAGGGTCGCATAATGGATATCGAGGGCAAGTTGTCGATGGCGCAGGTTATCGACGTGCTGACGCTGCCGAAGTCCGGCAAGGTGGTCTTTGGCACTACCATTGATCTGCTGGGTCTGGAAACCGACGAAAAGGTGACTTACCGCATAGTCGGCGACGATGAGGCCGACGCCAAACAGAACCTGATCTCCATTAACTCACCCATTGCACGTGCCCTGATCGCAAAGGAGCAGGGCGATATCGTGGTGGTGCGAGCCCCCGCAGGAGATCGCGAATATGAGATTGACGCGGTACACCACATCTGAAGACCCTTGCGCAGGCTAAGGTCGTTATTCGAGCGGTATACCTTCACTCGGGCGTGGCGTGGGCTCAGATGGCGCGCAGCAGGTTAGATTTCCGCGGGTCGGGCTGTGTGCTGCGACGCAGCAGCAACGCCGTGTTGCCAACACGCTGGACCAGCGTCGCGCTACGCTCCTCGAGTATCTGTTCGATCAGCGTGTCGCGGATCTCGCGACTGCCCACAGCCAGTTTAACTTTGATCAGTTCATGATCAGTGAGTGCGCGCTCGAGTTCGGCACTGACGGTTTCTGTCAATCCGTTCCCGGCAATGGTGACGACTGGCTTCAGGTGATGACCAATAGCGCGAAGCTGTCGCGTGCTGGGTTTGGCGCTCATGCGGCTGTCTACTCTGCGGCGGCGGGGGGCGCGGAGTCTACACCAGCCCCGCAGCAACGTGAAAGCCGCCCTCGATGGTGAAGAAGAAATCCAGCAGCAGCGCCTGGCTGCGTGAGCACCGCGACGACCCCTATGTGCAGCGTGCACAGCGCGAGGGATATCGCTCGCGCGCCTGCTATAAACTGCTGGAGCTTCAGGAGCGCGACAGGCTGTTTCGTCCAGGCATGACCGTTGTGGACCTCGGGAGCGCTCCTGGAAGCTGGTCTCAGGTGGCTGCTGAGTTGGTCGGAGAGCGAGGATCCGTGATTGCCTCAGATATCCTGCCCATGGATGCCCTGGCCAACGTTAGCTTCATTCAGGGAGACTTTAGGGAAAAGTCAGTGTTCGACGATATTTGCGCGGCAATTGGCGACAGACCGGTGGACCTTGTAATTTCCGATATGGCCCCCAACATGAGTGGTATGACATCTGTGGATCAGCCGCGAGCCATCTACTTGGTAGAACTCGCCCTGCAGATGGCACTTGAAATACTCCCGCCAGGCGGCACTTTTGTTGCCAAAGTATTCCAGGGGGAGGGCTTTGATGCGCTGCTTCGCGATGCTAGAGCGGGGTTCACGAAGGTGCTGACCCGCAAGCCGGCAGCATCCCGCCCGCGTTCGCGAGAGGTGTATTTACTGGCGCGAGGCCGCGTCTCGACTTAGGCGCATACAACGCCCCTGTCCGCCCGCACGAGTGGCCCAAGCGGCGGCGAGCTGCGTAAAAAAGGCTATACTCTATAACCTGAAACAACAATCGGCGGCGGCTCAGGCCGCCGTAGTAGTGAGGTAACTGCTTTGAATGACATGGCCAAGAATCTGCTCCTGTGGCTGGTAATTGCTGCCGTTTTACTGTCGATTTTTAACAACTTCAGTATGCAGACGCCAACTGAGCGTACG
>JBLIIW010000211.1:0-6271 GCA_047635315.1 Halieaceae bacterium
GACGATGGCATTAAATGTGTAGACGATATACGCCAACATCGGATCTCCCGGCGGAGGCAATATGTCCATTGCAGTGAGCAATGGGGGTAAACCATACATCAGGATCAGTATTGTGAAGGCCGTCAGATAAGGCTTTTTGGGGTCGGTTCTGGGAACAATGAAACGCGATGCGATTGCCATAATGAACATGCCGACCAAAACGATCTGTTGCCAATTCTTGATCTGCTCTGGCGTGAACTCCCACAGGTACGTTCCCAGGTAAATTGACATCGCCCGGTAGGTGGTGCCCATAAGCGTGGCGAAAAACAATCCGAACAACACCGCCCGAAAATTGGGCACCTTTATAATGGCATTGATCCAGTCCCCAAGCGCTTTTCGCAAATTGAAGTGATTGGAACCGGGTGCTCCGAGCTTTTCTTCAAACTCCCTGATTCTGCCGAAGGTCGCCCAGGACCCCAGGGCCATACAACTCATCACGATTAGGCTAAGCGCGAGGGCAAACTCCGGGTAAGCCGCAGCATTTTCCTGGCCGTTTTCGAACTCTGGCGTAGCGTGGAAGAAAACGGAGAACGCAAGATACAACAAGCTGAACTGTCCCACTGAGGCGACGATCTGCCGGTAAATGCCCATATCTGCGCGATCAGATTTGAGCGGCGATATTTCAGCTGTTACCGCAGACGCTGGCGCAGAGAAGAATGTCAAAGACACGCGGACCGCTACCGACATCACCGTCAGCCATACAAACAGTCCAAGCGATTCCAGAGCGGGTGGGGGGGTAAACAACAGCCAGAACGACAGGCCAATAGGCAAGATCGATGCAAACATGAACAGGTGTCGCCGTCCAAATCGACTACGAATATTATCGGACCACGAACCAATCACTGGATCAGTGAGCGCATCCACAATCATACTCACCAGAATCGCCGCGCCAGTAAGCGTTCCAGACAGCCCGAGCACCTGACTGTAATAGAAGAGAATAAAGAGCTCGTAGGCGATGAACATGAGATTGTCCACGGCGCCGTTGAACCCGTTTAGGGCTTTAACGGCGAAGGGCGCAGGACGAATCGAGGACACGTACTCTGCGTCAGCGGCAGAGTCTGGGGTAGTGTCCCTTGAGTTGGTTTGAGTCATGCTTAATCCTAGCAGCACTCTCCCCCTCGGAGGCGAGCAGAGGCGATCGACTTGAGCAGTATTTTTCGAGATTTCGCCTAGTGAAATTCCGGCAAAACTGGTTAGCCGCGAAACATAACACGCGGGATACACTACAAACATGAAAAGAGCACTCCAAAAAAAGATAGTGTCCATAGCGGCGTTAGCGCTTTTTCAAATATGGGCACTTCAAGCGCTAACTGTGGACGCCGCCGAATCGGAACCCGAGCCCGTGCAGCTGGAAAAACTAAGGGAAACGTACGCCAACCCCGCTTCCCGCTTCATCGACGTCGACGGCGTTGAGCTGCACTACACTGACGAGGGATCGGGCTTCCCTGTGCTACTACTACACGCGTCCTATACCAATCTGGAATCATGGCGAGACGTGGCAGCCGCCCTCAAGGACAATTATCGGGTTATTCGACTGGACTTCCCCGCCGTCGGTTTAAGCGGCATTGAGAGCCGATATCCCGAGAGCGGTCGCCTCAACCTCATCCAAAGAAATATAGCTATTGTAGGGAAGTTTATTGACCGTCTTAGTATCGACGAGCTAAATATCATCGCCACTTCAAGCGGTGGAAGTGTCGGCTTCGGCTATGCCTCCCGGGAGCCGGAGCGGGTGAATCGATTGGTACTCATCAACTCGGCGGGAATGCCCAGAACCCGACAAACCGATCCCAATCGAGTGCGACCAGACATACAGGCCTGGCAAAAGATGCGCTATAAACCCCGCGAGTATTGGGAATATTCAGTCGGCAGAAATTTTCCATCGGGCACGAAACCGCCCGAGTGGTTCCTCAAGCTGGTATACGATCTTAATCGCAGAACGCCCGGGGCGGATCTCGCGCGTTATGCCTTTACTACTGGCAATCCACAGGAGGTCCTGTCGCGGATCCGTGCCCCTACTCTGATTCTTTGGGGTGAAGCTAATCTGACGGTCATGCACCTGGAGGCGGACGTGATATCGCTGTGGATGACATCTGCACCCACGCTCGTTAAAAAATACCCCAATCTTGGACACTATCCCTACATCGAGGCGCCCGAAGTCGTTATTCCGGACATCATTAATTTTCTGGCGGGTGAAATGGACTCCGAGATGCGCCAGACTTTAAGAGCTGATGTGCCGGTAAACGCGAAATAGGGATTACTCCCCGCGTGCGCTCGCTAGCGCCGCACCACCCGATCAACTCACAGAGTGAAATGATCCGGATCTCTTGATGGCCCCTGATGGTTTGACAAGCTAGTGTCGAGCTGGAGTGACTACGTGAGATTGGTTTTCTGTTGCGACTTTGTTCAGTGTCTGCAGACCTCTCAGCGCGTCATCGCAATAAGAAAACGCGGTCTTTAACTTAACATCATAGGATGGATCTCATGAGCCAGAGAACACTCACTAGTACCGCCTGCTTACTCTTGATGGCACCGATTGTTGCACCGGCGCAGGAGACCGAACCCACTGTGTTGGAGGAAATCATGGTTACCGCGCGAAAGCGCGATGAATCGCTGCAGGATATTCCCGTATCCATAACGGCGTTTAGCGCGGAGCAGCTGCAAGAGGCCCAGATTCTGGATCTGGTTGATCTTACCCAGTTCTCGCCGGGTATGAATTTCCGTAACCAGTCGTTTTCTATTGCCGGTCGCTGGCAACCCTCTATTCGATTTCGCGGCTTGAATTCAGGCTCAGGCAATCCCGCCTTTCAAGTGGGCGCAGCATTCATTGACGGAATCTTCGTCTACGGCAGCCTGTCGGCGATGTCAACGTTTGACGTCGAGCGTGTAGAGGTTATCAAGGGCCCGCAAAATGCCTATTTTGGACGCAATACCTTCAGCGGTGCCGTCAACTTTATCTCCCGGGAGCCCGGAGACGAGTGGCTGGTGCAACTGCGTGGCGGCGTTGAAGAATTCGACGGTCAAACGCTGGGGATAGCGGTTGAAGGGCCGATCATTGAAGACGTGCTGTCGATGCGGTTTAGCGCCGAAGACCTTACCCGCGGGGGCCAGTTTGACACCAGTGACGAGGCAGAGTTGGTCAACACAGCGCTGGGAGAATCGAAACCTTAACAGCGCAGTAGCGGAATAGCTTTGCAACGTCCTTTTGACTCTCTGCAACGAGAATTAAACACTAACAGTATATCAACGCGGAGTAACCGGCTTGCTGCTGATCAGATCATCGTAACGATCATGAGCCTTTTCCAATGCGGCGTCGTGCTGCCAGGATGGCGCGATGCTAAACCACTGGTCCAGAAAATAGATATTTGCCTCGTCTACCGAGACGTCGCGATAGAGCTTCGCCTGCTGGTAGGGGTCATTTTCAATGAACTCCTGGGCCGTCTCCTGCGATTCAAAAGCCATCCAACTGCCGCGGCCAATACTCTGTCCGTGCTCGTTAAGTATCTGGAAACTGGCGGCCTCTCGACCATGGCTCAGGTAGTACTCCCGGAAGTCACCTTTAAGGCGCTCACGCTCCTGCTCACTGCCGTCGACAAAGTATCGCAACACCAGAAACGCGGGATAATACTCGCTCGCCATGACGCTGGCCGGAAGCAGCAGTACTGCTGCCAGAAAAACACTGAGCGCCCGGAACTTCATCATTGCGTCATCTCCTTCTGATGCTGTTGATTCTTTGGTACGGGCGCCAGACCATCACGTTCGTAGCGACGGTGTTTGATATCCAGTCCTTCACCACGCACCCAATCGGGCTCAACACGAAAATACGAGTCCACGAAGTCCACGTCGACAAGGACGATCTTAATATCCTTGTAAAAACCAGCCTTGGTGTAAGGATCCTCGTAGATGTAGTAATCAACGCCGGCACGCGTCTCAAAGCCGTTCAGTGCCACTACGCCTATGGCATTGCCGTTCTCGCCATGGATATTTGACGATACAGCGGTGCGACTAAAACGTTTGATATGCTCCTGATGCGCAAGCTCCTGCTCCTCGGTCACACTATTGAGTTGGGCAGCCAGGTCATCAACCCAAAGTCGATAAACCAGATACATGCGGTAATGCGAATCCTCTTTCGGCGACTCGTCGGCAACAGCGGAGTTAACAATGCCAAGAGCACCGATCAGTACGCTGACGATGTGGGCTTTGAACATAGGTATTTTCCTGAAGTTTACGGTAAGCGGTGTTAAGCGAGCTTAGCCCCCTGGAGACAGAATCGCTCGAACGAATGTCGACACAGCTCACTAGATAAAATCGGTGATGGTCGGTTCTCTAGCGGCATGGATTGACCCGCTGAAAGCCCGGATTTCTGCGCAGAAGCGCTAATAGTCTTCCTGCATTATCATTGGGTCGTGCCCGATCCCATTCCCTTTAGCAGCAGGCATAGCATCAAACGCTTCGCTGATTCTCAGCGCGGATGCCTGCAGCTTGGGGAGAAATGAATCGATGGCTACCTCGCGACTCACCGCGCTGCCGGCAAAACGTACAGCCAGGCATGCCAGGATTCTCTCCTTGGAAAAAACCGGCACTGCAATGGCTCGCCAGGGCCCCCGGGGGCGCTGCACCGTGCCCGCACCATAACCACGATCACGAATCACCGACAGTGCCCGGGATAGGACTGCCGAGTCGCGCGCTATGCGATCGCGGGGGTCGCTGGAACGCGCCAACACGGCGATCACGGTACTCCGTACCTCTTCGTTGAGGTGTGCCAGATAGGTGAGCCCCGAGGCGGTATCCAGTATGCCCACGCGGCTCCCAGACAAGAATTGTTTCACAGCCAGTGGACTGGTCGCATCGGTAGAGAAACGCAGCAGCATACTGGTGCCTGACAACGTGGATATGGCCGCCGGCCAAACCAGAAGAGCGCCTAGCCGGTCCATCTCCGGACCCGCGCAGTCCTCGATCCAGCTTTCTTCCTCAAAGCCGCAACTCAGTTCCCGTACTTTGTAACTCGGCCTAAAACTGTGGGTGACTTTATCCTTAACGAGATAGCCGCTATTGCGCAACGTTTCCAAATAGCGGTACGTCGTCGCCCGAGGCATTCCAAGCTCGTCGGCTACCGTTGCGTTGTTGCAAATACCAATTCGATTGACCGCTTCCAGAACCTTCAGTACCCGCAGGCCTGACAGATTGGGTTTTCCCTGAGTCACAGATTTACACCACCATTAGAATCCTGAGATTTTAAAGGCCCGACCGATATTGCCATGGGTCTCTCCACCACCCGTGCCTCGCCGTAGCGTAACAGCTTTGCCCTACACTCTAGAGGGCGAGGGAAAACGGTAAACCAGAAAGAGCCCCCCCACAACGAGGGAAGCCAACAGGAAACTTAACTGAACGCTATAAACCTTTGCAAGCCAGCCCCAGATCGGACTTGCGAGGGCCATGCCACCGATAGCAGCCATAAACAGAAACGATAATCCACGCCCACGCTGCGAATCGTTAAGGGCAAGGGCCGCGTGAACCTGAGCAGCATTCAACACCGCTACCCATGAGGCGCCGGCCACAACCAGCGCAAGCCCTTGAGCAACAGGATAAGCGACCGCCGCCAACACTAGCAGCGCAAGAACCGATGCCAAAACAGCGCATCGAAGGATCGGCGCCAAGGCCAGGTTGGAGCGTAACGTGGCCATACCGGCAGCACCGCACATTGCGCCTGCGCCATAACAGGAATACATCAATCCGTACTGAGTGGTGTTACTCGCCAGCACCGGCAAGAGCGCCACGATAACTGCCAGAGAGCCCGCGTAGGTTGATGTCATCAGCAATAGGCTGCGTTGTTCTCGAGAAGCCGCCATCATCCTGAATCCGCCGATCAGCGAAACCTTGAATGCGGCCCAGTTCAACCTGTCGTATTGTCGACCCGACGCGGGCAATTGCTTGAGCCAGATTGAGGCAAGCAATAGCAGGATCAGATTTATGCCCAGGACACCACCAACGCCAGCGACAGAGAGTAGTAGGCCGGCTATGGCAGGGCCGATCATTCGCGAGCCACTAATGACAGCGCTGCTAAGACTAAGTGCCGCGGTCAGCTGGTTTCTTGGCACGAGTTCAGATACGGTTGCTGCGACATTAGGCATGCGGAGCGCGCTGCCGACGCCCAGCAGAGAAATCAATGCGAGCAGACCCACGGGCGACAGCGCGTCGGACATGAAACACACCCACAGCGCAGAAGTCGCAATGA
>JBLIIW010000212.1:0-6259 GCA_047635315.1 Halieaceae bacterium
CGGTGATTTCGCCTGCTGACATGCTGGTTTATCGCGGTGAGACCTTCAGCGGCTGGCGCGGCAACGCGCTGGTTGCCGGGCTCTCGTCCCATGCGATTGTTCGCGTTGCACTGAACGCCGACGGTTCCGCCAGGGAACTTGAACGCTACGACATGGGCGCACGCATACGCAGCCTGGAAGAAGCTGCCGATGGTAGTATCTGGGTGCTGGAAGACGAGTACGGCGGCAGTCAGGGACGTCTCCTGCACCTCACAAAATAACAGGTAGCGATTTATGGCCATTGAATTACAGATTTTGGGTTACGCCGCACTTTTGCAGTTTGTGCAGTTTGTGCTCATGGCGGTTCCGGTGAATATGCAGCTGGGTACCGGATACACTGGCGGGCCGCGTGATGAGCAGAAGGAAGCCAGTGGCGTACCGGGGCGCCTCAAGCGCGCTATGGACAATCACTTCGAGGGGTTGATCCTGTTTACCATTGCCGTGCTGGTGGTGGTGGTGGGCAATGTCGGCAACGGCCTTACGGAGAACTGTGCCTGGGCCTATCTGATCGCGCGCATTATATATGTACCGGCCTACGCTTCGGGTATTCCAATGTTGCGCTCGGCGATCTGGTCCGTAGGTTCGATCGCTACGCTGATTATGCTCGTGACCGCGCTGTTTTGATGGTCCGTTCCCGCGGGAGCAGGGTTGCAGTGCCCCAATGCTCAGTGAAAGTCGCGTGATTTGACCCCCAGGCCACTGAGCGCGTTGCTGTGATCAAACAGCGCGCCAGCCACGATATGCGTAGTGCCTTCACGCTTCTGCAGGGTGCCCTTGATCAGTAGTAGTTGCCCCTTCATAAGGGCTTGCCGGAACTGTTGTTGCACACCGGGCCAGATCACTACGTTATTGTTGCCGGTCTCATCTTCAAGGGTAAGAAACAGTACGCCGGAGGCGGTGCCGGGGCGTTGTCGGCAGGTCACGAGCCCGGCGATTCGCACAAAGCGCCCGTCGCCCAGCGCTTCCAGCTCGCGCTGTTGTTTGCACTGACTGAAAGGCAGCTGCCCGCGCAGCAGTGCCATGGGATGTGCGCGCAGACTGAGGCCGGTGCTGTGGTAATCCGCGCATACGGATTCGGCCACGGAGGGTGCCGGCAGTGCGACGGCATCATCAAGCGCGGCAGGCTGGGCATACTGTTCATGTTCCAGTAATGGTCGCGCCGGTTCCAGGGCCATGACCTGCCAGCGCGCCTGGTGCCGGTGCCCGCTCAGGCTGGCCAGGGCATCCGCATCCACGAGGGCTTCCATGTCCCGTCTATTCAGAGCCGCGCGACTGCGCAGGTCCGATATCTGGAGAAATTGCGCTCCCTGCCGCGCCGCGCTGATACGCGCTGCGCCGTCTCCAGAGAGCCCTTTGACCAGCCGCAAACCAAGGCGAATCGGCGCGCCGGCGCCGCAACTGCCATCGCTGAGCAATTGGTGGTCCCAGTCGCTGTGATTTACATCCGCGGGGAGCACGTTGACTCCGTGACGTTTCGCATCCTGAATCAGCTGGGAGGGGGTATAAAAACCCATGGGCTGGCTGTTCAGCAGTCCTACGTAAAAAGCCGCCGGATGGTGGCGTTTCAGCCAGGAGGACACGTAGGCGAGCAGGGCAAAACTGGCTGAATGCGACTCCGGGAAGCCATAGCCACCGAAGCCCTTGATCTGCTCGAAGAGACGCTTCGCATAGTCCTCGCTGTAGCCGCGACGTCGCATGCCCTCCGTGAGCTTCTGCTCAAAGCTCAGCAGCTTGCTGTTGCGGCCCCAGTTGCTAATAGCCCGGCGTAGCTGGTCCGCTTCACCCCCGCTAAAACCTGCCGCCACCATGGCCAAGCGGATGACCTGCTCCTGGAAAATGGGTACCCCGAGGGTGCGCTCGAGCACCGATTTTACCGCTTCATCCGGATAGCTGACGGGTTCGAGTCCCTGTCGCCGACGCAGATAGGGATGCACCATATCTCCCTGTATAGGGCCTGGACGTACGATAGCGATTTCGATGACCAGATCGTAGAAGCAGCTGGGCTTCAGGCGCGGCAGCATGCTCATTTGCGCTCGCGATTCGATCTGGAATACGCCGATGGAGTCGGCCTTCTGCAGCATTTGATAGGTGGCGGGGTCTTCGGGAGGGATGTCCTTCAGGGCGCGTATCTCTGGCGCATATAGCTGCACCAGAGCGAGTGACTTGCGGATTGCCGTGAGCATGCCCAGGGCGAGCACATCCACCTTGAGGAGGCCGAGAGCCTCGATGTCATCCTTATCCCACTGGATGATCGTGCGATCGGCCATGCTGGCGTTTTCCACCGGCACCATCTGGGAGATGGGGCCGCGGGAGATGACAAAGCCGCCCACGTGTTGTGATAGGTGCCGGGGAAATCCGGTGATTTCCTGTACCAGGCTATAGAAAATCTGTGCCGTGCCTGTCTCGCCATTGTTGCCGGCCGTGCCCAGACCGTGCTCTTCAAAACGCTTTTCCAGATCGCGCTGCCTGTCCCACCAGGCGAGCGATTTGGCGAGGTCGGCGACGAAGACCGGGTCCAGTCCCAGTGCCCTGCCAACGTCGCGCACGGCACTGCGTGCCCGGTAGGTGATTACCGTGGCTGCCAGAGCCGCGCGGCGACGGCTGTACTTTTCGTAGATGTATTGGATAACTTCCTCGCGGCGTTCGTGCTCGAAGTCCACGTCGATGTCCGGGGGTTCATCCCGCTCCCGGGAGATACAGCGTTCGAAGAGCAGGGAGATCTTCTCCGGGGATACTTCGGTGATCGACAGGCAGTAACAGACCACAGAGTTGGCGGCGGAGCCGCGGCCCTGACAGAGAATTCCACGCTCCCGGGCAAACCGGACCAGGTCGTGAACCGTGAGGAAGTAGTACTCGTAATCGAGTTCAGTGATCAGGGCCAGCTCGTGCTCTATGCGTTTGCGAATCGCTGCGGGGACACCCTCGGGCCAGCGCTGCCCGACCCCCTGGTAGACCAGTTCGCGCAGGTAGCCCGAGGCACTGTGCCCCTCAGGTACAACTTCTCTGGGGTACTCATAACGCAGTTCGTCGAGGCTAAAAGTGCAGCGCGTGGCGATGTACTCTGTTGCCTCCAGCAGTTCCGCAGGGAAGCAGCGCGTCAGCTGTGCCAGGCTGCGCAGGTGTTGCTGGGCGTTGGACAGGCGTCGGCTGCCCAGTTCTGCCACGCTGCAGCGATGCCGTAGCGCAGCCATGACGTCATGCAGTGGCTTGCGGCTGGCGATGTGCATCTGCACATCGCCGCAGGCAACCAGCGGCAGGCCGAGGGCCTCACCCAGGGTTTGCAGCGCTCTATAGCGGCGCAGCTCATCGTTGGCAAGCAGGTAGTGCACGCCGATCCACACGCGGTCGCGACAGAGTCGTGCGAGCTGAAGGCCGTAGCTGCGTGAGGCTTCGTTGTCTTCACGCGGTAACCAGATAAGCAGGCAGCGTTTGAGGTGAAAAATGACATCGCGCAGGCTGGCGCGATATTCACCCTTGGGGCTGCGCCGCCGGGCCAGGCTGATGAGCCCGGAAAGCTCTCCGTAGGCGCTGCGACTGGGGGCGAGGGCCAATAGGCGAATGCCCTCGGTGAGCTTGAATTCGCTGCCGACGATCAGCTTGAGATTGTGTTCCTTCGCCGCGACGTGTGCTTTTACTATGCCGGCCAGGGAGCATTCATCGGTGATGGCGATACCCTTATAGCCCTGCGCCGCCGCCTGTGCGATCAGTTCCTGCGGGTGAGACGCACCGCGCAGAAAGCTGTAGCAGGACAGGCAGTGGAGTTCGCTATAGTGCATGGTGTGGCCAGCATGAGTGATGGTTGGGCAGATTTAGTAGCGGCGGTGGGCAGGGCAAATACCGTCCACAGCCGCTGTAAAAATACTGTACATACATACAGTATAGCTTTATGTGTCATTCCTGCGGAGCCATAGCTGAAGCGCTCTCAGCTGACGCACTGTGGCCACCGTTTGCCTGTGCCCGGGCCTCGCAGGCCGCGAAGTTATTCATTGACACGGGCTGAGCGCGCGTATTATTATGCTTTGAGCTAGAGAAAAGCTTTATACATAAAATACTCGCACGTCGTCTTCTTCGTAATACCACGTCTAGAATTTCTTGTTCATCGCTCCAGATCCGGCAAGTATCGTACTGACAGCTATTGCTGCGGCGATGCGACTTCTTATATTTGTGTAACAGGAAATTGAAATGTCAGAGACAGTAACAGGTACGGTTAAGTGGTTTAACGAGACGAAGGGCTTCGGCTTTATTGAGCGCGAGGGTGGTCCAGACGTTTTCGCACACTTCAGTGCCATTCAGGGCTCCGGGTTCAAGACACTTGTCGAAGCCCAGAAGGTTCAGTTCACGGTCACGCAGGGTCAGAAAGGCCCGCAGGCTGAGAACATCGTACCGTTGTAATTCGTTGGAGGCGCTCTGCGCCTCCTTACGAAGGTTGCTTGCGATCCTCTGGGTCGCAGGCTAAAAAAGCAGGCTTCGGCCTGCTTTTTTTGTTTGCATAGCGTTTGGACAGTCCATCAGTAGCGGGGCGCATGTTTATGATGCAGTTACTTGAGTTGCGAGTTCCTCCGATAATCCAGTTGCTGGCCATGGCTCTGCTTATGTGGTCAGTTTCCCGCTATCTCCCTGCCTTCGCTCTGCCCATAGGGGGCGCTGTATGGCTGGCGACAGCGTATTTTATCGCCGGAACCGTGCTTGCGATCCTGGGTGTTCGAGAGTTTCGCAAAGCGCGTACAAGCGTCGATCCGCGCACGCCGGCCAAGGCCGGGAAACTCGTGAGCGCCGGGGTTTATCGTATCAGCCGCAACCCCATGTATCTCGGCATGCTGCTGGTGCTGATCGGCTGGGCCTTTTACCTGCGCAGTTCCCTGGCGCTGGCGTTGCTGCCGGTCTTTGTGGTGTATATGAGCTACTTCCAGATCAAACCTGAGGAGCGGTTTATGCGGGAAAAGTTTACCGGGGCCTACGACGCCTACTGTTCGGCGGTGGGTCGTTGGTTGTAAGTGCAGGTCGCCGCGCCGGTAGCGCTGCTCAGCGCGTTCTTTGCGCAAGGGGTCACAGGTGAGTAAAGCGATGAACAAATCCATGAAGAAATCCATGCCCCTGCTGGTGCTGCTGGCCATCGGCGCAGCGCTTTGGGAAGCGTACGGCCCGGAGCAGGTTGGCGGCGTGGCGACGCTGGTGCCGGATACGGTCAGTGCCGGGAACGCCACCCTGGAGCGCGCTTACCGGGAGCATCGCAGCGATGTGCAGGTGCAGGGAGAGGGCCGTGTTGTGAAGGTGCTGGCGGATGATACGCGCGGCAGTCAGCACCAGCGATTTCTCCTGGAAATCCCCTCTGGCCTGACTCTGCTCGTAGCCCACAATATTGATCTGGCGCCGCGCATTGCGCGCCTGAGCGAAGGGGATCTCGTGGGTTTTTATGGCGAGTACGAGTGGAATGACCGGGGTGGGGTTATTCACTGGACGCACCACGATCCGCGTGGCAAGCACGCCGGTGGCTGGCTGGAGCATCGCGGGGAACGCTATGACTAAGGTCCGTAAAAAAGGCCGAGCGTCCGTGCGCAGAAGCGGGTCATAATAGGGGCCAAGAGACGCTGCCGGGTCCCCTGAATATGCTGTTTATCACCAACCGCTTTCCGACGCAGAGCATTCGTACGCGCATCAACCGCAACTGGAACTTTGATCTCGATAACAACGCAGCAAGCAATTCCATATACTTCTGTGAGCGCCAATCAACGGGTAATTACCAGGAAATTGGCAGTATCAGCTTTTTTAGTCGACTGAAAGATTCCGATTGTCGGCAGCTGCTGATTTACCTGCACGGTTTTTCCAATCTCCCGGAGGATGTGTTCCGCACGACCTCAGAGCTGCAGCGTTTCTGTGACAGGAAAGGGCGTGGGGAGGTATTGGTCGTTCCCATGGTCTGGCCCTGTGATAACGATCTGGGCATAGTGCAGGATTATTGGGATGACCAGAAAGCGGCCGATCTCAGCGCTTATTCTTTTGCGCGCGTGCTCAATAAGTTTATCGCCTGGCGGAATGAGGAGAAGTACAACCCGAAGGGTGCCCCCTGCCTGAAGCGTATCAACGTACTCGCGCACTCCATGGGTAACCGTGTCCTGCGCAAAACCCTTCAGGAGTGGAACCGCTACGACCTGGCCAACGGCATACCGCTGCTGTTTCGCAACACCTTTATGCTCGCTGCAGATGTGGTTAACGAATGCCT